>NZ_JBFABB010000093.1:0-11657 GCF_040640035.1 Micromonospora sp. NPDC023633
CGTACCTGGGCATGGCCAGCGCGCTCGTCGAACGCGCGTTGGCCGACCGGCGCGGGGGGGGGCCCCCCCCCCCCCCCCCGGGGCCCCCCCCGGGGCGGGGGGGGCGCCCGGGGCCGCGGCCACCGCCCGGGGGGTGGGGTGGGGGGCGCCCCGCCCGGCGCGCCCGACTCCGAGGGTTGCTCAGACCGGCGGGCGGCGCCAGGTGTGGGGGGTGACGCGCCGGGGCAGCCTGCCGCCCGAGGTGCGGGCCGAGAGCGCGGCGTGCGCCTCGCGCACGGGCGCCGCCCCGACCCGGCGGCTGGTGTCCAGCACCGAGCCGGTGCGCCGGGCCACCGCCCGCGCGTCGGCGTGCAGCTCTTCCAGGTCGACGCCGGCGTCGGCGACCAGCGTCAACAGGGCGTTGCGCCCGGCGGGATAGGTGACGACGGCCCCGGTCGAGGTGCGGACCACCGATTCCCGGAACTCGCCGTGCCGCACCGTGTCGGCCACGCGGTGGCCGAGGCCGAAGCTGGCCGCCGCGAGCGCCGCCAGGTGGGTGGCGTCCGTCGCCGGCAGGTCGCTGGAGATCAGCAGGCCGTCGGTGCCGGCCAGCACCGTGCCCGCCACCTCGGGGCGGCGCCGGCGCAACTCCGACAGTTCCGTTCCCATCATCGTGTCCGCGTCCACGGGTGTCTCCCCACCGTCGGGCCCTCAGTCTGGTCACGTTCCGCGCTGGGAACGCTACCGCCGGCCATGCCGGACCGCGATCCCGTAACCGTCGGCGATCGGTCGACAACTCTCGCCTGTTCGGAGGTTGCGCGGCCGTCGGGCGCGCGCCGGCGGCGCGCCGTCCGCGGCGCGCGGGCGTAACCTGATCGGCATGAGCAGCGCCTGGGAGAGCCTGACCGTCGACGCCCGGGACCCCGCCCGGCTCGCCCGCTGGTGGGCTGAGGCGCTGGGCTACCAGGTGGTCACCGAGCAACCGGACGAGGTGGAGATCCGCCGCTCCGCCGACCGGCTGCCGGGCATCGTCTTCGTGCCGGTCACCGACGACAAGACGACCAAGAACCGGCTGCACATCGACCTGCGCCCCGACGACCAGGAGGCCGAGGTCGAGCGGCTGGTCGACATGGGGGCCCGGCACGTCGACGTGGGGCAGGGCGACGTCGGGTGGACCGTGTTGTCCGACCCGGAGGGCAACGAGTTCTGCGTGCTGCGGCAGCGTGAGGACTGAGCCTCCCGGGCCGGACGATCCGGACGTCGCCCGCTTGGTCGGCGAACCACCGAAGGACACCGGGTACGGGCGGTCGGCGTACGAGCGGGACCGCGCCCGGGTGCTGCACTCGGCGGCGTTCCGGCGGCTCGCGGCGAAGACCCAGGTGCACACCGCCGGCACCGACGACTTCCTGCGTACCCGGCTGACCCACTCGCTGGAGGTCGCGCAGATCGCCCGGGAGATGGGGGCCCGGCTGGGCTGCGACCCGGACGTGGTCGACACCGCCGGGCTCGCCCACGACCTCGGCCACCCGCCGTTCGGGCACAACGGCGAGGACGCGCTGGACGACCTCGCGGCCGGGTGCGGCGGCTTCGAGGGCAACGCGCAGACGCTGCGGGTGCTGACCCGGCTGGAGGCCAAGGTGGTCGCCCCGGACGGGACGTCCGCCGGCCTCAACCTGACCCGCGCCTCGCTCGACGCGGTCAGCAAGTACCCGTGGCCCCGCCGCCGGGAGCAGCGCAAGTTCGGGGTGTACGACGACGACCTCCCGCTCTTCGCCTGGCTGCGCACCGGCGGGCCGGGTGACGACCGGCGCTGCCTGGAGGCGCAGGTGATGGACTGGGCCGACGACGTGGCCTACTCGGTGCACGACGTCGAGGACGGCATCCACGGCGGGTACGTGACGCTGCGCCCGCTGCTGCGCGACCCGCAGGAGCGGGCGGCGCTCTGCGCCGACGTCGCCGCCACCTACTCCGGCGAGTCCCCGGCCGACCTCGGCGAGTTGCTGCTGGAACTGCTCGACGACCCGGTGCTCGCCCCGCTGGCCGGGTACGACGGCAGCCACCGCGCGCAGGCCGCGCTGAAGGCGACCACCAGCGTGCTGACCGGCCGCTTCGTCTCGACGGTCGTGGCGGCCACGCAGGAGCGGTACGGTCCCGGCCCGCATCGCCGCTACGCCGCCGACCTGGTGGTGCCCCGGCGGATCCGCGCGCGGTGCGCGCTGCTCAAGGGCATCGCCCTGCGGTACGTGATGCGTCGCCCCGGCGCGGGGGACCGCTACCGGCGGCAGCGGGAGGTCCTGGCCGAGTTGGTGCACGCCCTGGCCGACCGGGCGCCGGACGGGCTGGATCCCGTCTTCGCCCCGCTCTGGTCGGCCGCGCCGGACGACGCGGCCCGGCTCCGGGTCGTGATCGACCAGGTCGCCTCGCTGACCGACCCGGCGGCCGTCGCCTGGCACGCGCGGGTGGTGCGCGGCGCGGGGCGCGGGCACCCGCCGGCCGAGGATCGAGGGATGGGCAGCCGCGCAAACTTAGGCTAACCTAACCGGCATGACGGAGCGCCCCATCAAGGTCACGACCGCCCGGGTACTGCGCACCGAGCGGCCCACTCCCCACCTCGTCCGGCTGGTACTCGGGGGTGAGGAGTTGACCGGCCTGCCGGTGGGCGAGTTCACCGACCACTACATCAAGATCGTCTTCCCGGCGCCGGGGACGGCGTATCCGATCCCGGCGGATCTCAACACGATCCGCCGTGACCTGCCCCGGGAGCAGTGGCCCCGGCTGCGCGCGTACACGGTGCGGGCCTGGGACGCGTCGACCGGTGAGCTGACCGTCGACATCGTGCACCACGGCGACGTGGGGCTGGGCGGGCCGTGGGCGGCCGCGCTGCGCCCCGGCGACCCGGTGCACTTCGTCGGCCCCGGCGGGGCGTACGCCCCCAGCCCGGACGCCGACTGGCACCTGCTGGTGGGCGACGAGAGCGCGCTGCCGGCCATCGCCGCCGCCCTGGAGCGGCTGCCCGCCGGTGCCCCGGCCACCGTCTTCGTCGAGGTCGCCGACCCGGCCGACGAGCAGCCGCTGGCCAGCCCGGGCGCGGTGCGCCTGACCTGGCTGCACCGGGGCGACCGCCCGGTCGGGGAGGCCCTGGTCGCGGCCGTGCGCGCCCTGGAGTTCCCGCCCGGTGACGTGCAGGCCTTCGTGCACGGCGAGGCCACCTTCGTCAAGGAGCTGCGCCGCCTGCTCCGCGTCGAGCGCGGCGTCTCCCGCGAGCTGCTCTCCATCTCCGGCTACTGGCGCCGGGGCCTGGACGACGAGGGCTGGCGCGCCAGCAAGCCCGACTGGAACCGGCAGGTGGAGGCCGAGGAGGCCGCCGCCGTCCCGGCCTGACCGGCCTGCGCGGCGCCTGACCGGCCTGCGCGGCGCCTGACCGGCCTGCGCGGCGCCTGACCGGCCTGTGCCGCGTCGGGGCGGTCCGGCCGGGCAGGTTCGCCCGATATCGCCGTGTGCCGCCCGCCTGCCCAGCAGGATGGGCAGGGGGTGGCCATGAGCGGGCAGGTGCGGGAGCGGACGCAGGCCGTGGGCCGGATCGACCGGACGGTCCTGGCGCTCAGCGTCGGCGGCGTACTGGCCGTCGTGGCGTGGGGCGTGCTGGCCCGGCGCTCCCTGGCCGGCTTCGGCGACTCGGGCCTGGCCTGGGTGATCGACACCTTCGGTTGGTTCTTCGTGGTGGCCGCCGACGCCTTCCTGGTGCTCTCGGTGATCATCGCCGCGACGAAGTTCGGCCGGATCCGGCTGGGCGCCGACGACGACGAGCCGGAGTTCAGCACGCTGGCCTGGGTGGCCATGATGTTCAGCACCGGCATGGGGATCGGCCTGGTCTTCTACGCCGTCGCCGAGCCGATCGAGCACTACGGCGCCCCGCCGCCGGCCAGCGGCGTCGCGCCGAACACCGGGGCCGCCGGTGCGGCGGCGATGCAGTACACGCTCTTCCACTGGACGCTGCACCCGTGGGCGATCTACGCGGTGGTGGCGCTCGCGTTGGCGTACTCGACGTTCCGCAAGGGGCGGCCGAACCGGATCTCGGCCGCCTTCCAGCCGCTGCTCGGCGCGCGGACCGAGGGGCCGGTCGGCCGCGCGATCGACCTGCTGGCCGTCTTTGCCACCGTGTTCGGCTCGGCGACCAGCCTCGGCCTCGGCGCACTCCAGGTCGCCGCCGGGCTGGACCTGGTCACCGGGGTGCCGGACACCACCGCCGTCGAGCTGGTGGTGATCGGCGCCCTCACCCTGGCGTTCGTCGTCTCCGCCTTCTCCGGCCTGCACCGGGGCATCAAGTGGCTGTCGACCACCAACGTCGTGCTCGCCGTCGCGCTGATGGTCTTCGTGTTCGTGGCCGGCCCGACCATCTACACGCTGGAGGTGCTGCCCGCGTCGGTCGGCGACTACCTCAGCCACCTGGTCACCATGTCCACCCGCACGGGTGCCTTCTCGGACCCGGCCTGGCTGGGCAACTGGACGATCTTCTACTGGGCCTGGTGGATCTCCTGGGCCCCGTTCGTCGGCATCTTCATCGCGCGGATCTCCCGGGGGCGCACCGTCCGGCAGTTCGTCGCCGGCGTGCTGCTGGTGCCCAGCGGGGCCAGCGTGGTCTGGTTCGCGGTGCTGGGCGGCAGCGCCCTGCGGGTGCAGGCCACCGGAACCCGGGACCTGGTCGCCGACGTTGGCGCGGGCACCGAACGGGCCCTGTTCGGCCTGTTGGAGGCGCTGCCCCTGGCGGGCCTCACCACCGTCCTGGCGATGGTGCTGGTCGCGCTCTTCTTCGTCACCGGCGCCGACTCCGCCGCGCTGGTGCTCGGCTCGCTGACCTCCCGGGGCGCACTGCGCCCGCACCGCGCGCTGGTGGTGGTCTGGGGGGTGCTGATCGGCGCGGTCGCCGCCGTGCTGCTGCTGGTGGGCGGGCTGGACGCGCTGCAACAGGCGACCATCCTCGTCGCCCTGCCGTTCGTCGTGGTGATGCTCGGCCTGGCCGTCGCGCTGGTCCGGGACATGGCCCGGGACCCGGCGGTCAACCCGCCGCCGCGGGTCCGCCGCTCCGGCCTGGCCGCGGCCGTCCGGGCCGCCCGGTCGTACGACGAGGAGGACCCGCCGCCGGTGCGGCGCTACCTGCGCCGCCCGCGCTGAACCGGCGCGGCCGGCCCGGCACCGCCGCCCGGCCCGACCCGGCCGGGCGGGACCGCCGGGGCGGCCCGGTCCGCGCGGGCGCGACCGTCGAGGTGACGGCGGTGGTCGCCACACGCGGCGTCCCCCGGCGGCACGGCGTCGGTGCGGCAGGGCAGGATGTACGCCGAGGGGGTGGCGGACATGGCTGGGCGGATCCGGGACGAGGACATCGCGCTGGTCCGGGAGCGCAGCTCGATCGCCGACGTCATCTCCGAGACGGTGACCCTGAAGTCGGCCGGCGCCGGCAACCTCAAGGGGTTGTGCCCGTTCCACGACGAGAAGAGCCCGTCGTTCAACGTCTCGCCCGCCCGCAACGTCTGGTACTGCTTCGGCTGCGGCGCCGGCGGCGACGCGATCAAGTTCCTGATGGACGCCGAGCACCTCAGCTTCGTCGAGTCGGTCGAGCGGCTCGCCGACCGGGCCGGCATCCAACTGCGCTACGTCGAGGGCGACTCCGCCGCGCCGCGCCCGCGTCCCCAGCAGGGGCAGCGGCAGCGCCTCGTGGCCGCGCACGCCGCCGCCGTCGAGTTCTACCGCGCCCAGCTCACCACCGCCGGTGCGCGCCCCGCCCGGGAGTTCCTGGCCCGGCGCGGCTTCGACCGGGCCGCCGCCGAGCGCTACGGCTGCGGCTTCGCCCCGGACGCCTGGGACCTGCTCACCAAGCACCTGCGCCAGCAGGGCTTCAGCCACGACGAGCTGGTCACCGGCGGGCTGTCCCGGCCGTCCCGTTCCGGCACGCTGATCGACCGGTTCCGCCGCCGGCTGATGTGGCCGATCCGCGACCTGGCCGGCGACGTGATCGGCTTCGGCGCCCGCAAGCTCTTCGACGACGACGACGGCCCGAAGTACCTGAACACCCCCGAAACGCCCATCTACAAGAAGTCGCACGTCCTCTACGGCGTCGACCAGGCCAAGCGGGAGATCGCCAAGCAGGGCAAGGTGGTCGTGGTCGAGGGCTACACCGACGTGATGGCCTGCCACCTGGCCGGGGTGCCGACGGCCGTGGCGACCTGCGGCACCGCGTTCGGCGGGGACCACATCGGGGTGCTGCGCCGGCTGCTGATGGACACCGACGACGTGGCCGGTGAGATCATCTTCACCTTCGACGGGGACGCCGCCGGCCAGAAGGCCGCCCTGCGCGCGTTCGAGGACGACCAGCGCTTCGTCGGGCGCACGTTCATCGCGGTCAGCCCCGACAACATGGACCCGTGCGACCTGCGTCTGGCCAAGGGCGACCTGGCGGTCCGCGATCTGGTCGCCCGCCGCGAGCCGCTGGTCGACTTCGCGCTCCGGCACGTGATCAACCGGTACGACCTCGACACCGTCGACGGCCGGGTGGAGGCGATGCGCCGGGCCGCCCCGCTGGTCGCCAAGCTCAAGGACCGGGAGAAGCGTCCGGAGTACGTCCGCAAGCTCGCCGGTGACCTCGGCATGGAGATCGAGCCGGTGCAGCGGGCCGTGCTGGCCGCCGCGTCGGCCACCCCCGGCAGGGACGCCGCGCCGGCGCCCCGACCCGCCCGGCCGGAGCCGGTCGTCGACAACCCGCACTCGATGGTGGAGCGGGAGGCGCTGAAGCTCGCCCTCCAGGAGCCGGTGCTGGCCGGGCCGATGTTCGACGCGGTCGAGGCGTCGGAGTACCGGCACCCCGTGCACGCGGCGGTGCGGGCGGCCGTCGCGGCCGTCGGCGGGGCCGCCACGGCCACCGGCGGCGCGGTCTGGATCGAGTCGGTCCGCGACGCCTGCGAGGACCTGGCCGCCCGGGCGCTCGTCGGCGAGCTGGCCGTGGAGCCGCTGCGCATCGACGGCGAGCCCGACCCGCGCTACGTCTCGGTCACCATGGCCCGGTTGCAGTGGGGCTCGGTGACCAGCCGGATCAGGGACCTGAAGTCCCGGATCCAGCGGATCAACCCGGTCAACAACAAGGACGAGTACTTCGCCGCCTTCGGCGAGCTGCTCTCGCTGGAGCAGCACGCCCGGGCGTTGCGCGAGCAGGCCGCGGGAGGACTGTAGATGGGACTGTTCCGCCGCAAGCCGAAGCTGCCCCCGGCCGACCGGCCGCCGCTGGCCGCCGACGAGCGGGTGCTCGCCTGGGCCGCGGTCGGCAACGGCGAGGGCGACGGGGTGGTGGTCGCCAGCAACCTCGGGCTCTGGCTGCCCGGTCGGGCGCACCGGCTGGGCTGGCACGACGTCCTCAAGGCGGTCTGGTCCGGCCGTGAGCTCACGGTGACGCCGGCCGAGCGGCTCGCCGAGCGCGACGGCTACCTGGTGGTGGCCGACTGCCCGGCCGAGACCTACCTGCTGCTCGACCCGGGGGAGCTGCCGCACCAGGTGCGGGAGCGGGTCACCCGGTCGGTGGCGTACACGCGGCACCACCCGGTGCCCGGCGGCGCCGGCCGGATCGCGGCGCGCCGGGTGCCGGGGCTGGACGGCCTCACGTGGACGGTCCGCCTCGACCCCGGCACCCCGACGGACGACCCCGAGGTGCTCGCCGAGACCGACCGCCTCGTGGCCGAGGCCCGCGCCGCCACCGCCCCGGCGGACGTCTGACCGGCGCGCTCACCCGCGCTGGTAGTACCGGGCGGCCCCGGGGTGCAGCGGGATCGGGTCGGTGCCCGAGGCGCTCTGCTGGGTGAAGTTGCCGGCCTCCGGGTGCACCCTGACCAGGTCGGCCTGGTGGGCGAAGAGCAGCCGGGTCAGGTCGTACGCCAGCTGGTCGGGCATGTCGGCGCCGACCAGGATGACGTTCGCCACCGTGACCGTCGGCGTGCCGCTCCTCGTCTTGTAGACGTCCTTCGGCAGCTCCGCCGTGGTGTAGACCGACCCGTGCCGCGCGGTGAGCGGCTCCATCAGGTCGGCGATCGGCAGCAGCGCGTACGTGCCGGGCGCGCTGGCCAGCAGGTCGGCGATGCCGGGCGTGGGCAGGCCGCCGGAGAAGAACATCGCGTCGAGCGTGCCGGCCCGCATCCGCCGCACGGTCTCCGGCAGGGAGAGCGTGGCCCGGACGACGTCCCGGTCCGGGTCGAGGCCGGCGGCGGTCAGCAGCCGCCCGGCGATGATGTCGGTGCCGGACTTCGGCGAGCCGGTGGAGACCCGCTTGCCGCGCAGCTCCGACAGCTTGGTGATCTTCGCGTCGGCGCGGACGATCACGTGGGTGTAGTTGCTGTAGACCCGGGCCAACGCCCGGACCGGCTGCGGCTGGCCCTCGAAGGCCCCGCGCCCCGCGACGGCGTCCGCCGCCGTGTCGGCGAGACTGAAGGCGATCTCCATGTCGCCGCTGGCCAGCCGGTTGATGTTCTCCACCGACGCCCCGGTCGGCTCGGCGCGCGCCTCGTAGCCGGGCAGGTGGCGGCTGATCACGTCCGCGTAGCCGCCGCCGAGCTGGTAGTAGACGCCGGTGGTGTTGCCGGTGGCGAGGAAGATCCGGCCGCCGTGCCAGGGTTGCGGCCCGGCGTCGGTCGTGCCGCACCCGGCGGCGAGCACGGTCGCGAGCAGGGCCGCCAGCAACCGGGAGGACCGTCCGATCACGCCCGGACCGCCGGCTCCAGGGCCTCCGCCACCCGCTGGACCAGCATGGCGGTCTCGTAGCCGATCTGACCGAGGTCGCAGCCGGGCGCGGCGAGCACCCCGACGAGCGCGCGTTCGCCGACCGCCATCACCAGCATCACCCCGCCGTCCATGTCGACGATCTGCTGGCGTACTCGGCCGGCCGACATGAGCCGGGCGGCACCGACGGTCAGGCTGGCCAGGCCGCTGATCACGGCGGAGAGCTGGTCCACCTGGTCCGGCGCGAGGTGGGGCGAGGCCGCCAGCCGCAGCCCGTCGCCGGAGACCGCGAGGGCGTGCGACACGTCCGGCACCTGTTCGGCGAAGTTGGCCAGGAGCCAGTCCAGGCCGGCGCTCACGGATGAAGTCATGGGGTTCTCCTGGGGGGTGTCGTCTGGGTACGTCGGGTCGCGGCGGCCACTCCCTCGGCGAGCGAGGAGAGCCGGGACCGTACGACCTCGGGGTCGAGCAGGTCGCCCGCCGGTCGCGCCGGCGGGGCCTCGTGCAGCGTGGCCGGCAGTTGGCCGCCCCGGGTGCGGCGGGGCAGCCCGGCCCCGGTGAGCGGGGCCGGCGCGGGCCGGGGCGGCGGCGTCGCGGCGCCGCCCTCGGGCCCGGTCGGTCGCGCGCCGAGCACCGGGAGCGTGATCGTCGGCGCGTGGTGGACGCTGGCCAGGTCGGGCAGGGCGGCGGGACCACCCGTCCCGGTCCGGGGCCGGAACCAGGCGGTCTGTGCGGGGACGACCGGCGCGTGCGGGCGCGCGTCGGGCCCGGGCGGTGGCGCCTGCGGGCGCACCTGCTGGGCGACCGGCGCCTGCGCGCGCGCCTCCTGGGCGTCCGGCGTACGCGCGTCCGGGGCGGAGCGCGGGGCGACCTCCTCGATCCGGGTCAGCGCCGACTCCGGGATCTCGACCTGCGCGACGGTGCCCGCGCCGCTGTTGTGCAGCTGCACCCGCACCCCGTGCCGGGCCGCCAGGTGGGCGACCACGTGCAGGCCCATGCTGCCGGCGGAGGCGCTGGAGAGCATCGCGGGGGCGAGCAGCCGCTCGTTGATCGTGGCGAGCCGGCTGTCGCTGATGCCGATGCCCTGGTCGTGCACGCGCAGCGTGAGGCCGTCGATCGTGCGCCGGCCGTCGACGTGCACCGGGGTGTTCGGCGGGGAGTAGACGGTGGCGTTCTCCAGCAGCTCGGCGAGGAGGTGGACCAGGTTGCCCACCGCGGCGCCGTGCACCGCGGCGGTCGGCACGTCGACCTCCACCCGCGGGTAGTCCTCGATCTCCGAGGCGGCCGCCCGGACGACGTCGGCGAGCAGGTGGGCGCCGTCGTGCGTACGGCCGGGCTCCCCGCCGGCGAGGACCAGCAGGTTCTCCCCGTTGCGTCGCATGCGGGCGGCGAGGTGGTCCAGTGCGAAGAGCCGGGCCAGCGCATCCGGGTCGGTCTCCTCGCGTTCGAACTCGTCGAGCAGCCGCAGCTGCCGGGTGATCAGGGTACGGATGCGCCGGGCCAGGGCCTCGGCCATCCGGGTCACGTCCATGCGCACCTCGGCCTGTTCGCCGGCCAGGCGCAGGGCGGCCCGGTTCACCGTGTCGAAGGCCTGGGCGACCTGGGCGATCTCGTCGCGGCCCTGCCCGATGCCGGCGGTGAGCCGGGTGGCCGCGCCGTCGGTCGGCGCGCCGTCGCCGGCCGCGATGGCGGTGATCCGTTCCGGCAGCTCGCGGTTCGCCATGGTGAGCGCCGCTACCCGCAGCCGGCGCAGCCGGCGGCTGGTGCGCACGGCCAGCAGCACGGCCGCGGTCAACGACGCCAGCACGACGGCGGTGGTCGCGCCGCCGGTGATCAGGGCCCGTAGCTGGGCTTCCCGGGCCAGCCCGGCGGCGTTGCGGTCCAGTTCCTCGGAGAGTTCCCGGCCGAGCAGGTTGTACCGCCGGATGGCCCCGCTCTGGGCCACGTACCAGGCGTCGCCGTCGGTCTTCAGCCCGGCGGGCTCGGTCTCCACGTTGAGCGCGCTGTCGCGCATCCGGCGGGCGGTGGAGACGTCGGTGCCGGCCACCAGCCGGGTGTACGCGTCCGCCGCCGGCCGGCCGGCGATCCGGGAGAACTCGGCCTGACGTTGCTCCTGTGCGCCGTGCAGCTGGCCGAGGCGGACCAGTTCCCCGTCCGCCAGCGCGCCCCGCACGAAGACCGCCCGGAGCAGGTCGCGTTCCACGGCGGCGAGGTGCTCCTGGGCGGCCACGGCGGCCACCTCCCGCGCCCCGTTGGCCAGTTCCCGGTCGCGCAGCTGCGCCGGCAGCGCGTCGGCGACGGCGAGCAGCGACTCGACCAGCGAGAGGTAGGTCGGGTCGGCGGTGGTGCCGCCCAGGGCGGAGCCACGGGCCGGTTCGAGCTGGCCGAGCTGCGCGTCGGCGCCGTCGAGCACCCGGCGCAGGTCGGGGGCGGCCCGGCGGGCGTCCCGGCTGGAGCTGCGGTACCGCTCGACGGAGGCGTCGACGCGCCGTCGCTGCGCGTCGACGAGGGGCCGTCCGCTGCTGCCGCCCCGCTGGCGCAGGGCCGCCGTCTCGCCGAGTTCCCGTTCCAGCTCGTGCACCAGGCGCACGGTGGCCGTCGCGGTGCTAGCCAGCACCCGGGCACGGTCCGCGTCGTCGGTGGCGGCCATGGCGATGGCGGTCTGGGTGGACCCCAGCACGACCAGACCGATCGTGGCCACCAGGATGGGCGCGAGCAGCTGGGTGCGTACCGACCACAGGCGGTCGGTGTGGTCGGCGGGCCGGTGGTGCCGACGCACGCGGCCGGGGGTGGGGAGCGACACTCGGGCCTTCCGGGGGTGGGGTCGGGGGTGGCGGGTGGCGGGGGGGGGCGCCGACGCCGCCCCCGGGGGTCACCTACCCCCGATCTGGGCGAAAGAAAAGGGCGAGCCCCCGGGACGCTGG
>NZ_JBFABB010000093.1:11666-28667 GCF_040640035.1 Micromonospora sp. NPDC023633
GGGGGGGGGGGGGGGGGGGCCGGCCGGCGGGGGGGGGGGGGGGCCCCCCCCCCGGGGCCGGGGGGGGGGGGGGGGGGGGGCGGGCGGGTCCGGGCGGGAGGCCCGGACCCGGCACCGAGGGGTCAGCTCGCGCCGAGGTCCTGCAACGCCTTGGCCGCGCCCCGGTGCAGCGGTACGGGGTCGGTCTTGCGGGCGTTGTCCAGGCTGATGCCCTTGGCGGCCGGGTTGGCCTGGGCCAGGGCGTCCTTCTTGTCGAACACCGTCCGGGTGATCGCGCAGGCCACGTTCGCGTTGAGGTCCTTGCGGACCAGCAGCACGTTCGGCACCACGATGGTCGGGGTGTCCGCGGCGGTCTTGTAGACGTCCGCGCCGATGGTCCCGGCCTGGTACGCCGGGTTGATCTCGGTCATCTTGGGCAGCAGCGGGGTGATGTCGATGAACTTCACCTTGTCCCCGGCGGTGGTGAACAGGTCGGTCAGGCCGCCCGTGGGCACCCCACCCGACCAGAAGAGCCCGTCGACGCTGCCGTCCTTGACACCCTCGACGGACTTGGTCAGGTCGAGCCGCTGCGCCTGGACGTCCTTGGCCGGGTCGAGGCCGGCGGCCTCCATCAGCCGGTTGGCGATGACCTCGGTGCCGGACTTGGGCGAGCCGGTGGAGATCTTCTTGCCCTTCATGTCGGCGACCGAGTTGATCCCCGAGTCGGCCCGGACGACGACCTGCGTGTAGTTGTCGTAGATCCGGGCGAGCGCCTCGACCGGCTGCGGGGCCGTGAAGGTGCCCTTGCCCTGCACCGCGTTCACCGCCGTGTCGAACAGGGAGAAGGCGACGTCGTACTGGCCGCCGACGAGCTGCTCGATGTTCTGCACCGAGGCGCCGGTCTCGGCGGCGGTGCCGGTCAGCTTGCCCTCGGTCGCCCCGGAGAGCTGACCGGCCAGGGCGTTGCCGACCACGTAGTAGACGCCGGTGGCGTTGCCGGTGGCGATGCCGACCCGGGTGCTGTCGGTGACCTTGCAGGTGATCTCACTGGCGGCGTCGTCCTTGGTCGCGCCGCCCTGACGGCCCCCGCACCCGGCGGCGCCCGCCGCGACGAGGGCCAGCGCACCAACCCCCGCGGCGATCCGCACGTTGATCCGTCTCACTGTTTTTCCTCCCCATGGTTCACCTGTACTGCTGACGGCCCGCCGGTCCGGCCGGCGGATCCGCGTCTGACGAGCACACCCGCCACCATGACGGCGGCCAGGACGGCGCCGATCGTGACGGGCACGGGTTCGAGCCAGAGCAGCGTCAACCCGGCGAGAGCGCCGAGGATCCGCTCCGGCGTGCCGGCCGGGCCGACGCCGGGCAGCCAGCCGCCCGCCGCCACCGCCAGCACGGCGACGCTGAGGGCGGCGACCGTCCCGGCGACCGCTATCCGCTGCGCGCCCCCGATGCCGAGCAGCCCGAGGCCGGTCGGGGTGACCACGAAGGCGAGCGGGATGAGGTAGGCCGGCAGGGCGTACCGCAGGGTCTGCCACATGGTCGGCACCAGCCGGCCGCCGGTCACCGCGGCGGCGGCCACCGCGGCGAGCGCGGTCGGCGGGGACGCCTCGGACAGGACCGCGAAGTAGAAGACGAACATCGCCGCGGCGGGCGCGGTGACGCCCAGGTCCAGCAGGGCCGGGCCGATGATCACCCAGCCGATCACGAACGACGCGGTGACCGGCACGGCCAGCCCGAGCAGGGTGAGGGCGACGGCGGCGAGCAGCGCGGTGAGCGCCAGCACCACGGCCGGCTCGGAGCTGACGGCCTGTGCCCCGCTGACCAGCAGCGCCGCCGCCTGGGGTCCGAGGCCGGTCTTGGTGGTGGTGGCGGTGATGATGCCCGCGGCGGCGCAGACCGCGCTCACAGCGAGCACCCCGCGCACCCCGGCGCTCAGCGCGGCGAGCAGGCGGGCCGGGGTGAGCCGGTGCCGACGGTCGAGGAAGGACAGCGCGGCGGCCAGGACAGTGGCCAGCACCACGGCCTTCGTCGCGGAGAAGCCGACGGCCAACAGCCCGACGATCGCGAAGAGCGAGAGGAAGTGGTAGCCGAAGCGGGCCAGCAGCCGGCCGGCGGAGGCCGTCTCGATCACCACCGGCCGCACGCCCGAGCGCCGGGCGTCGATCTCGACCGCGAGGAGGATGCCGAGGTAGTAGAGCACCGTCGGGACGGTCGCCCAGCCGAGCACCTGGAGGTAGGACACGCCGAGGTACTCGGCGATGATGAAGGCCGCCGCGCCGAGGGTGGGCGGGGAGAGGATCGCCCCGACGCCGGCCGCGGCGAGCATGCCACCCGCCCGCTCCGGCGGGTAGCCGGCCCGCCGCAGGACCGGCCAGGTGACCGCGCCGATGCTGACGGTCGTCGCCGCGCCGGACCCGGAGACGGTGCCGAGCAGGAAACCGGAGGCGACGGCGGTGCGTCCGGCGGCCGTCCGCGAGCGCCGGAAGGCGGCGGCCGACAGCTCCACGAAGAACCGGCCGGCGCCGGAGAGGTCCAGCACCGCGCCGTAGATGGTGAAGAGCACGATGTACGTCGCCGCGACGTCGAGCGGGGTGCCGTAGAAGCCGCTGTCGGAGTTGTAGAGGCTGTCGATGATCTGTCCGAAGTCGAGGCCCGCGTGGGCCACCGGCCAGGACTGGGGCAGCAGCCCGCCGTAGTAGCCGTAGCCGAGGAAGACCACGCAGACCGCCGGCAGGATCCATCCGGTGGTGCGGCGGCACGCCTCCAGCAGCAGGAGCAGCAGGACGGTGCCCATCGCCACGTCCAGGCCGACCAGCAGGCCCTGCCGGTCGAGGAAGGCGTCGTACCCGCCGCCGCCCGCACCGAGGCCGACGGGCAGCACCGGGTAGAGGCAGCTGACCAGCGCCGCGCCGGCCAGGACCCAGTCGGGCAGGGTGGGGCCCCGGTGCCCGGAGCGGTCCGTCGGCGTGGCGTCGGTCGGCCCGTCCGCGTCCGTGCGGCGCGGTCGCCGGGGCAGGCGCAGATCCGCCGGGTACGCCAGGAAGACCATCGGCAGGATGCCGGCCAGGAAGATGATCAGGTAGAACTTGCTCCCCTGCGGCAGCGGGGCGAACACCTGCCAGAGGGCGAGCAACGCGATCGCCAACGTCGTTCCGGTGACCAGAACGCCGATCGGCCCGGACAGTTGCCGCCCGGGCTTTTCGTCCTCGAACTGCGCGGCGAGATCCCGTGCATCGGTCGTGGCGCCGGTGGGATCGGAGCGGTCGTCCGTCTCGGGCGGCAGCGGGACCGGACCGTCGTCCAGGGACCCGGTGCCCATGGTGGACGGCTGCTGGGGGGACTCGCCGGAAGAACGCACTGGTGGCACGAGGGGGCACGATACGCGAATAACATACCCGGCGGAATATTGCTGATCATGATTGCAGCCAGTGATTAAATGGACTCCCGATTACGCAGAGAGACCACAATTGAGTCCGGATATGTCGCCGGGCGGAGTTCGTAATTGGTAAGAATGCGGCAAGCCGGGAGCGGGTTCCATCCGATCCGTCCACTCTGGTCCCGTAGCGGCGTACGCCCGGCCTCGCGGCGCGCCGCCGTCGCCGCGCCGTCGCCGCCGCACCGGGCGATCACACAGCGTAGTTTTCGTCGCTCTCCGTCGCCGGATGGGGCCTGACCAGGGCACCTACGCCCCCTACCGCCCGACCCCACTCCTGTCGCCCGGCCCCACCCCTACCGCCCGGCGAGGGAGCCGGCCGGATCCGACGGGACGTGTCGGAACCGGAGGTTATGGTCGGGCGGTGACCATGGCCCCACCACTCATCCAGGCGCGGGCGCTGGTGAAGCGGTTCGGCGACTTCACCGCCGTCGACGGCATCGACGTCGAGGTGCGTGCCGGCGAGGCGTTCGGCTTCCTCGGGCCCAACGGCGCCGGCAAGTCCTCGACCATGCGGATGGTCGGGTGCACCTCCCCGCCCAGCGGGGGCGAGCTGCGCATCCTCGGCATGGATCCGGTCCGCGACGGGCCGGCGATCCGGGCCCGCCTCGGCGTCTGCCCCCAGCTCGACAACCTCGATCCCGAGCTGACCGTCCGGGAGAACCTCACCACCTACGCGCGCTACTTCGGCATCTCCCGCCGGGTGGCCCGCGAGCGGGCCGCCGAGCTGCTCGACTTCGTCCAGCTCACCGAGCGGGCCGACAGCCTGGTCGAGCCCCTCTCCGGCGGCATGAAGCGGCGGCTGACCATCGCCCGCGCGCTGGTCAACGAGCCCGAGATCGTCCTGCTCGACGAGCCGACGACCGGCCTCGACCCGCAGGCCCGGCACCTGGTGTGGGAGCGGCTGTTCCGGCTCAAGCAGCAGGGCGTCACGCTGGTCCTCACCACGCACTACATGGACGAGGCGGAGCAGCTCTGCGACCGACTGGTCGTGATGGACGGCGGGCGGATCGTCGCCGAGGGCTCGCCCCGCGCGCTGATCGACCGGCACTCCACCCGGGAGGTGGTGGAGCTGCGGTTCGCCGCCGAGTCGCAGGAGGCGTTCGCCGGCAAGCTCGACGGCCTGGGGGAGCGGGTCGAGGTGCTGCCCGACCGGATCCTGCTCTACGTGTCCGACGGCGACGCGGCGGTGGCCGAGGTCGGCGCGCGCGGGCTGAGCCCGGCCAACGTGCTGGTCCGGCGCAGCAGCCTGGAGGACGTCTTCCTCCACCTCACCGGCCGCACCCTGGTCGACTGACCGGGCGGGCGCGTCCGTCGCACGGCCACCGCAGCACCTGCGGCGCGGGCCCGGCACCCCGCCACGCTGGTCGGCGGGGTGCGACGGCGATGGCCGTTCCGTAGCATCGGCGGGCCGGTGGCGCCTTGGCCGCCCGGCGACACACCCGGGGGTGTCATGTCGAGGTTGGAGTTCCAGTCGCGTCACCAGGCCGGCCTCGCCGCGCTCTACCTGGGCGTCTTCGCGACGATCTGGTTCAGCGTGCCGGCCGCCGACCAGCCGCTGCGCGCCCTGCTGGTGGTCGCGAGCGGCGCGGCGCTGGTTACGGCGGTGACCGGAGCCGTCGTGGTGGCGCGCAGCCGGGGCGCCGGGCACGCCGGCCGGGACCGCGCCGCCGACCGTCGCTACCTGCTGGTCGTTCTCGCCGAGTTCGCCGCCGCCGGGCTCGGCGCCGCCGTGCTCGCCCTCGCCGGGTGGTCCGAGTTCGTCCCGGTGCTGGTCTGCGCCGTGGTGGGGCTGCACTTCTTCCCCCTCGTCCCGGTGCTGGGCGACCCGCTGCTGTGGCCGCTCGGGGTGGCGATGTGCGTCGTCGCCCTGGCCGGGCTGGTCACCGCGCTCGCCTCGGCGGTGTCGGCGGGGCTCGTCGTGGGCACCGGCGCGGGGCTGCTGCTGCTCGGCTACGCGGTGCTGGCGCTGGTCCGCGCGTTCCGGCGGCGCTGACCCGGCCCCGGACGTGAAAGCGGACGACAGGCCGGCCGGGCGCCGTAGGGTGGCCGCGGCTGTCGTACCGGCGGGATAGGAAGTCGTGGTGGACGCGGAGCGAGGCGGGGTGGTCGCGTGAGCGTGACGGAGTCGGCGCGGGAGCGGGCCCGGCCGCCGCTGCCCCGGGTGCCCGCCCTGGCGGTGCTGGCCCACCATCTGGCCGGCTACCGGCGCACCTGGCGGGGCGGGTTCTTCTCGTCGTTCCTGCTGCCGGTGCTGACCGTGCTGGGGTTCGGCGTCGGCGTCGGCGGCTACGTCGACCAGGGCGTCGGCGGGGTGCGTTACCTGGACTGGATCGTGCCCGGCCTGATCGCGTCGACCGCCGTGCAGGTGGCGATCGGCGAGTCGACGTGGCCGGTGTTCAGCAAGTTCCAGTGGATCAAGACCTACTTCGCGCAGAGCGCGGCGCCGCTGCGGGTGGTTGACATCCTCACCGGCCACCTCGCGTTCGTGCTGTTCCGGGTGCTGTGCAGCACGGCGGCGTTCCTGCTGGTGACGACCCTGTTCGGCGCGGTGCGCTCGCCGTGGGCGCTGGCCACGCTCCCGGTGGTGGTGCTGCTCGGCCTGGCCGTCGCGGCGCCGACCTTCGCGTACGCGTCGGTGGTGTCGAGCGACAGCTGGCTGGCGATGCTGCTCCGCTTCGCGGTGATCCCGATGAGCCTGTTCGCCGGGGTCTTCTTCCCGGTGGAGTCGCTGCCCGGGGCGCTGCGCTGGCTGGCCTACGCGACGCCGCTGTGGCACGCCGTCGACCTGTGCCGGGCGGCGACGCTCGGTGTCGCTCCGCAGTGGTCGGTCCTCGGCCACCTGCTCTATCTCGCGGCCTGGTCGGTCGCCGGCTGGCTGCTGGCCCGCCGCGCGTTCCGCCGCAGGCTCGTCGTCTAGGAGGGGTGCCGTGGTCGCTCTCGTCCTGCCCCGGCTGGTGAACGTCGCCGCCGTGTCCCGCCGATCGGTCTCGGTGGCCGAGCGCAACGTCGCGGCCCTGAAGCCCGTCTACTGGCTGCTGCTCGCCTCCGGCATCGTCGAGCCGCTGCTCTACCTGTTCTCGATCGGTGTCGGGGTGGGCGCGCTGATCGGCGACCTCACGCTGCCCGGCGGCGAGGTCGTCGCCTACGCGGCGTTCGTCGCGCCCGCCATGCTCGCGTCGTCGGCGATGTCCGGCGCGCTGGCCGAGACGACCTTCAACTTCTACGGCAAGTTGAAGTACATGAAGCTGTACGACGGGGTGATCGCCACCCCGGTGCAGCCGTTCGAGATCGCACTGGGGGAGCTGGGCTGGGCGATGCTGCGGGGCAGCGCCTACTCGGC
Source organism: Micromonospora sp. NPDC023633 (assembly GCF_040640035.1). Taxonomy (NCBI): domain Bacteria; kingdom Bacillati; phylum Actinomycetota; class Actinomycetes; order Micromonosporales; family Micromonosporaceae; genus Micromonospora; species Micromonospora sp. NPDC023633. Next base: position 18,425 of record NZ_JBFABB010000093.1, read on the forward strand.
CGCGTTCCTCGTGGTGATGGTGGCGATGGACCTGACCACCGCCGCGCGGGCGCTGGTCGCCCTCCCGGCGGCCGTGCTGGTCGGCTTCGCCTTCGGCGCGCTGGGAATGGCGATCTCGACCCTCATGCGCAGTTGGCACGACTTCGATCTGATGGCTTCCGCCCAGTTCACCCTCTTCCTCTTCTCCGGCACGTTCGTGCCCGCCCAGGACTACCCCGCCGTGCTGCGTTGGCTGGTCGAGGCGACCCCGCTCTACCGGGCGGTGCACCTCGTCCGCGGCATCTCGACGGGCACGGTCGGCGGGGAGTGGGTGCTCGACGTGCTCTACCTGCTCACGGTGATGACCGTGGGGCTGCTGGTCGCCTCGCGCCGGATGGGCAGGTTGCTCTACGGGTAGGGGTTAACCGTCGCCGCTGCCGGGGCATGTCGAGGGGGACGACACGCCGAGCACGAGGGAGGGGCGATGGCCTCCGACCAGTCTTCCGCCCGCAGCGGGCGCGACCGCGACGATTCCGGGGCGGTGGCCGCCGGCCGGGTGGGCGACCGCCGGACGGGCCACGCCGACCGGGGGGCCGACCCCGCGCGTGCCGAGCGGCACCGCCCGGGTCGCGGCCCGGTCGGGCCCGACGAGGGCCCCGACAGCCCGGCCGAGCTGCCGGGCGCCGGCTGGAAGGCCGCGCTGCGCCGCACGGTGCGGGAGTTCCAGGACGACAGCCTGACCGACTGGGCGGCGGCGCTGACGTACTACGGGGTGCTCTCCATCTTCCCCGGCCTGCTGGTGCTGGTCTCGATCCTCGGCCTGCTCGGCCCGGGTGCGACGCAGGGCGTCAAGGACACCGTCAACCAGGCGGTCCCGCAGGGGGAGATCCGGCAGATCGTCGAGGGGGCGATCGACCAGGCGCAGCAGAGCGGCGGCTTCGCCGGCTTCGCCGCGATCCTCGGTCTGCTGGCCGCGTTCTGGTCGGCGTCGGGTTACATCGCCGCGTTCATGCGCGCCTCCAACACCATCTACGACGTGCCGGAGGGGCGCCCGATCTGGAAGACGCTGCCGATCCGGGTCGGGGTGACCGCGGTGATCGGCGTGATGCTGCTGGCCAGCGCGGTGATCGTGGTCTTCACCGGCGGCCTCGCCGAGCAGGTCGGGGAGGCGATCGGGCTGGGCTCCACGGCGGTGACCGTGTGGAACATCGCCAAGTGGCCGGTGCTGCTGCTCCTGGTCAGCCTGATGTTCGCGATCCTCTACTGGGCGTCGCCGAACGCGCGGCACGGCGGGTTCCGCTGGGTCAGCCCCGGCGGGGTGCTGGCCGTGGTGATCTGGCTGGTGATCTCGGGCCTGTTCGCGCTCTACGTCAGCAACTTCGGCTCGTACAACAAGACGTACGGGGCACTCGCCGGCGTGATCGTCTTCCTGATCTGGCTGTGGCTGAGCAACATCGCGATCCTCCTCGGCGCGGAGTTCGACGCCGAGTTGGAGCGCAGCCGCGCCATCGAGGCGGGCCACTCCCCGGACGAGGAGCCGTACGTCGAACTGCGCGACGACCGCAAGCTCAAGAAGAAGCGCAACGCCGCCAACCGCCGCTGACCTCCAGCCGCCCCGCCATCTCCGCCGCCCCGCCACCCTCCCCGGTGGCGGGGCGGCGTGCTGCCCACCCCGCGATGGTGCCTGTGGCTCTGCTTCCTGCCCGGACACGCGCCCCCGCCAGGGCGGGTGCGGGATCGCGGCGGCCCGCGGCGGCGGCGGGCTTTTCTTGATCCGCCCGAGGCTTTTGCTCGAACGGACAAAAGTTTGCGTCAGATCGGCCGAAGCTCTGGACATGTGACTCGGAACACTCCTACTGTGTCGGGCACGACACCTCGGCATTACGTCGATGTGAACGAGCCCCGCGAAGAGGTGAGTCCGGTGCGGTCCGTCGATCCCCTGCACGTACGGCTGCTGCGGCTGCTCCGTGACGAGGGGGCCGTGTCCCGGGCCGAGCTGGGCGACCGGCTGCAGATGCCCCGCCCCCGGCTGCTGGCGGAGCTGGAACGGCTCGTCGGCCTCGGCTACGTCGCCGAGGCGGGGCTGGCCGCCTCCCGGGGCGGTCGCCGCTCCACCCTGGTCGAGCTGAGCCCGCACCTGCGCTTCGCCGCCGTCGACCTCGGCGCCAGCTCCATCGACGTCGAGGTGGTCAACGGCCGGCTGGAGCCGGTCGCCGCGTACGCCGAGCCGGCCGACATCCGCACCGGCCCGAAGGTGATCCTCCAGCGGGTCAACGAGCTGCTGCACAAGGCGCGGGTGGACGGCGCATACGAGCGGCTCGACGCCGTCGGCATCGGGGTGCCCGGCCCGGTCAGCTTCCGCGACGGCGTGCCGGTCTCCCCGCCGATCATGCCGGGCTGGGACCGGTTCCCGGTGCGCGAGCTGCTCACCCGCGAGCACGGCTGCCCGGCGGTGGTCGACAACGACGTCAACATCATGGCGATCGGGGAGCGGCACGGCGGGGTTGCCCACTCCGTGGACGACTTCCTCTTCGTGAAGATCGGTACCGGAATAGGGTGCGGGATCTACCTCAGCGGCGAGGTCTACCGGGGCACCGACGGCTGCGCCGGGGACATCGGCCACATCCAGGTCGACGCGCACGGTCCGATGTGCTCCTGCGGCAACGTCGGCTGCCTGGAGGCGCTGTTCAGCGGGGCCGCGCTGGCCAAGGACGCGACCGCCGCCGCACGCAGCGGGGTGTCGCCCGCGCTGGCCGAACGGCTCGCCGCGCGCGGCGCGGTGACCGCCCTCGACGTCGCCGGAGGTGCCGTCGAGGGGGACGTGGCCTGCATCCAGCTGATCCGCGACGGGGGTCGGCGGGTCGGTGGAGTCCTGGCCGGGCTGGTCAGCTTCACCAACCCGTCGATGATCGTGATCGGCGGGGGGCTCGCCCAGCTCGGGCACATCCTCCTCGCCGAGATCCGCAGCGTGGTCTACCGCCGGTCGCTGCCGCTGGCCACCGGCAACCTTCCCGTCGTCCTCTCCGAACTCGGCCCGCGGGCCGGCGTGGCCGGCGCGGCCGTGCTCGCCAGCGACGTCGCCTTCGGGGAGGCGTCGTGAGCGCGAGGAGTGAGCCGGGTCTGCGAGCCCCGCAGTCGCGAACGAAGAAGGCGCCGTGACCGAGCGCGAGGAGGAGACCGTGGCCCGAACCGAGGAGCCGCCCGCCGCCGGGCCGGCGGAGGTCGTTTCCGCCGGCGCCCCGCTGGTCGGGGCGCCCGCCGACGCCGTCGCGGGCGAGGTGGTGCTGCGCCTCACCGACGTGGTCAAGACCTTCCCGGGCGTACGGGCCCTGGACGGGGTGCAGCTGGAGGTGCGCGCCGGCGAGGTGCACTGCCTGCTCGGGCAGAACGGCGCCGGCAAGTCCACCCTGATCAAGGTGCTGGCCGGGGTGCACCGGCCCGACTCGGGGCTCCTCGAGTGGCGGGGCGAGCCGGCCACCTTCGCCAACCCGCAGGCCGCCATGCGCGCCGGCATCGCCACCATCTACCAGGAACTCGACCTGGTCGAGGACCTCTCGGTCGCGGAGAACGCCTTCCTCGGTCACGAGCCGCGCCGGCTCGGCTTCGTCCGGCGGGGCGCCATGGCCCGGCGTACCCGGCAGATCCTCGGCCGGCTCGGCCACGCCGAGATCCCGCCCGGGCGGATGGTGCGCGCGCTGCCCGCCGCGGGCAAGCAGATCGTCAGCATGGCCCGCGCGCTCTCCCACGAGGCCCGGCTGATCATCATGGACGAGCCGAGCGCCGTGCTGGCCCACGACGAGGTCGGCAACCTGTTCCGGATCATCCGGGAGCTGACCGCGCAGGGCATCGCCGTCATCTACATCTCGCACCGGCTGGAGGAGATCCGCGAGATCGGCGACCGGGTCACCGTACTCAAGGACGGCCGGACCACCGCGGCGAACCTGTCGGCCCGCGACACCCCGACCCGCGATCTGGTCAGCCGGATGACCGGCCGCACCATCGAGTACGTCTTCCCGGACCGCCCGGCCGGCGCGGCCGACGGCGCGGAACTGCTCACGGTGGAGGGGCTGACCCGGGCCGGCGAGTTCGCCGACGTCTCGCTCAGGGTCCGGGCCGGCGAGATCGTCGGCATCGCCGGACTGGTCGGCTCGGGCCGCTCCGAGCTGCTGGAGACCATCTACGGCGCGCGCCGCGCCGAGGCCGGCTCGGTGCGGATGGCCGGCCGGGCGCTGCGTCCCGGCAACGTCGGCGCGGCGGTGCGGGCGGGCATGGGGATGGCCCCCGAGGAGCGCAAGAGCCAGGCGCTGCTGCTGGGCGAGCCGATCTACCGCAACGTGACCCTGGCGACCTTCGCCCGCTACGCCCGCGCCGGGTTCACCGACGTCGGGCGGGAGCGGGCCGAGGCGGACCGGATCGCCGAGAGCCTGGAGCTGCGCCCCCGCGACGTCCGCCGGCCGGTGCGCACCCTCTCCGGCGGCAACCAGCAGAAGGTGGTGGTCGGCCGCTGGCTGCTCGGCGACACCCGGCTGCTGCTGCTCGACGAGCCGACCCGGGGCGTCGACGTCGGCGCCCGGGCGGAGCTCTACCAGGTGATCCGGGGGCTGGCCGCACGCGGCGTCGGGGTGCTGCTGGTCTCCAGCGAGGTCCCCGAGGTGCTCGGCCTGGCCGACCGGGTGCTGGTGATGCGGGAGGGGCGGGTCGTCCGCGAGGCCTCGGCCGGCGAACTCGACGAGAACACCGTGCTCGACCTCGTCATGGCGGGGTCCCTGATGGAAGGCGCACCCGCATGACCGAAGGTCCTACTCCCACCGCCGCGCCGGAGCGGGCGGCGCAGCTGCCGGCACAGTCGCCGCCGGTGGATCCAGGGGAGACCGCCGGGGCGGTCCACAAGGTGGCGACCCCGGGCCGGATCTCCTGGTGGCGGGGCGACGGCGGCGAGGGCGCCCGCCGCAACCTCGGCCTGCTCGGCGTCCTGGCCGTGCTCGTCGTGATCGGCGCCCTCACCCGCTCCGACCTGTACTCCGACCCGGACTGGGTGTGGGACAACGTCCTGAGCATCCTCAAGCTGGCGGCCGTGGTCGGCGTGGTCACCGTCGGGATGACCTTCGTGATCATCGGCGGCGGCATCGACCTCTCGGTCGGCGCGATCGTCGCGCTGGCCGGCGTCTGGTGCACCACGGTCGCCACCCAGAGCTACGGCGCCGGCGGCATGATCTTCAGCGCGCTCACCGTCGGGCTGGCGGTCGGCCTGGTCAACGGGCTGCTCATCTCGTACGGCCGGCTGGTGCCGTTCATCGCCACCCTGGCCATGCTGGTGGCCGCCCGGGGCCTGGCCGCCGAGATCTCCGACAAGCAGACCCAGGTCTCGGACAACGCCTTCATCAACGGCCTCGCCAGCAACAGCCTGCTCGGCATCCCGCTGCTGGTCTACATCCTGGCCGCCGTGGTCGCCGCCGGCTGGGTGCTGCTCAACCGCACCACCTTCGGCCGGCGTACGGTCGCCGTCGGCGGCAACCCGGAGGCCGCCCGGCTCGCCGGCATCAACGTCCGGCGGCACACCGTGCTGCTCTACGCGCTCTCCGGCCTCTGCTGCGGGATCGCCGCCATCATGCTCACCGCCCAGGCCAACTCGGCGCAGGCGGCGATGGCGAACCTCTACGAGCTGGACGCGATCGCCGCCGCGATCATCGGCGGCACGCTGCTCAGCGGCGGGCGGGGCACCATCATCGGTTCCCTGCTCGGGGTGGTCATCTTCGCCACCATCACCAACCTCTTCGCCATCAACGGCCTCTCCACGGAGGCCCAGAACATGGTCAAGGGCGGCATCATCGTCGCCGCCGTCCTGGTCCAGCAGGTCCAGTTCCGCAGCCTCACCCAGTTCCTGCGCCGCAACCGGCTCACCACCACCTGACCCGCACCGCACCGACCCGCGCGGCATCCGGGCCACCCGAGTGACGGTGGCCGGGCCCCGCACGCCCTCTCCCGTACCGCACCGCGAGATTTCCTCCACCACCGTCAACCCAGGAGGTCGTCATGACCCAGCACAGTCGCGACATGTCGCGCCGCCGACTGCTCTTCGGCGGGGCCGCCGTCGGCGCCGGCGTGCTGCTCGCCGGCTGCACCAGCAACGAAGCCCAGCCGACCGAGGCGCAGACCAAGGCGGCAGCCGCGCCGGGCGGCAACAGCGAGCCCGGCAAGCGGGTCGTCATCGGCTTCTCCGCGCCGGCCGCGGACCACGGCTGGATCGCCGCCATCACCAACAACGCCAAGGCGCAGGCCGGGGCGTACTCCGACGTGGAGTTCAAGTCGGTCGAGGCCGGCGCGGACGCGGCGGCCCAGCGGGCGGCGCTGTCCACGCTGATCTCGCAGAAGCCGGACGTGATCGTGCTGCTGCCGCACGACGGCAAGGAGCTCAACGCGTTCGGCCTGGAGGCGATGAAGGCCGGCGTCCCGGTGGTCAACCTGGACCGGGCCTTCCCCGACGCGCGGGCCTACCGGCTCCAGATCAAGGGCGACAACTACGGCATGGGCGTGGCCGCCGCCACCTACATGATCGAGCAGTTCAAGGCCAAGGGCATCAGCAACCCGGTGATCGGCGAGATCGCCGGCATGGACGAGCTGGAGCTGACCCAGGAGCGGTCGAAGGGCTTCGTCGACACCCTGACGGCGAGCGGTTTCAAGGTCGCCAACCGCCGGGCGGCCCGGTTCACGGCCGACTCGGGGCAGCAGGAGGCGGCGCAGCTGCTCCAGGCCCTGCCGAAGATCGACGCGCTCTGGAACCACGACGACGACCAGGGCATCGGCGTGCTGGCCGCGGTCAACCAGAGCGGCCGCAAGGAGTTCTTCATGGTCGGCGGCGCCGGCTCGAAGAAGGCCATGGAGGACATCCAGGCGGACAACACGGTGCTCAAGGCGACCGTGACCTACAGCCCCTCGATGGCCTCCTCGGCCATCTCCCTGGCCCGGCTGATCGGCCAGGGCAAGGGCATGTCCGACCTGGTGGAACTCCAGGTACCCAAGGAGATCATCCTCGCCTCCGAGACGATCACCAAGGAGAACGCGGGCAACTACCTCAAGCTCGGGTTCTGACACACGGGGGGAGACCCACCTTGTCCACGACAGACAGAGAACTGCGGGTCGGCATGGTCGGCTACGCGTTCATGGGCGCCGCGCACTCGCAGGCGTGGCGCACCGTGAACCGGGTGTTCGACCTGCCGACGCGGGCCCGGATGTCGCTGGTCTGCGGCCGGGACGCCGGGAAGGTGGCCGACGCCGCCGACCGGCTCGGCTGGGACGCGTACACGACCGACTGGCGCGACCTGGTCGCCTCCGACGACATCGACGTGGTCGACGTCTGCACGCCCGGGGACAGCCACGCCGAGATCGCCCTCGCCGCGCTGGCCGCCGGCAAGCACGTGCTGTGCGAGAAGCCGTTGGCCAACACGATCTCCGAGGCCCGGGCGATGGCCGCCGCGGCGGTCACCGCGCAGGCCGCCGGGGTGCGGTCGATGTGCGGGTTCAACTACCGACGGGTGCCGGCGGTCGCGATGATGCGCCAGCTCGTCGCCGACGGGCGGCTCGGGGTGATCCGGCACGTCCGGGCGACGTACCTGCAGGACTGGATCGTGGACCCGCAGTTCCCCCTGGTCTGGCGGTTGCAGCGGGACCGGGCCGGCTCCGGCGCGCTCGGCGACATCGGCGCGCACATCATCGACCTGACCCAGTACGTCACCGGCCAACGGATCACCGGGGTCAGCGCGATCACCGAGACGTTCGTCAAGGAACGGCCGCTGCCGGCCGGGTCGAACGGGCTGGCGGCGACGGTGGACGGGACGGCGCCGGCGGTGGACGGCGCCGACGGTCACCGTCCGGCCACCGGGCTGGTCACCGTCGACGACGCGGCGGTCTTCGTGGCCCGGCTCGACGGCGGCGCGCTGGCCACGTACGAGGCGAGCCGGTTCGCCACGGGGCGCAAGAACGCCCTCCGGGTGGAGATCAACGGCTCGCTGGGCACGGTGGCCTTCGACCTGGAGCGCCTCAACGAGCTGGAGTTCTACGACGCGACGAAACCGGCCGCCGAGCAGGGTTTCACCCGCATCCTGGTGACCGAGGGGGAGCATCCGTACATGTCCGCCTGGTGGCCGCCCGGCCACCTCATCGGCTACGAGCACTCCTTCACCCACCAGGCGCGCGACTTCATCGAGGCGGTCGCCACCGGCGTCGACCCGGCTCCCTCCTTCGTCGACGGGTTGCAGGTCCAGCTGGTGCTGGACGCGGTGACCCGGTCGGCGGAGCTCGGCTCCTCGTGGACCGAGGTGGAGCCGGCCCTGGCCACGGTCGCCGCCTGAGTCGACTCCGGCGCCGACCGGCGAGGGCCCGGCCGCGGTTGCGCCCCGCGGCCGGGACGAGGTCGGGACCGGAGGACGTGCTCACCGGGCCGGCGTGGCCCGGTGACGCACGAGCAGGACGGTCGTCCGGTGCGGCCGGACCGGGATTCCCCGGTCGCACCGGAGGACCGTCACCACCCGGCGGCCCCGCCGGGCCGCGTCACCCCACGACGTCCGGTCGGTGCGCGCCGTCGTCCCGGCCGGCGGATGCGGGGGAGGCAGGGACGAGACGCCGACCGGCCCTGCCTGCCAGCCCCGTCCGTCCGCGCCCGCATCGGGAACCGGGCCGGGGTCGTCGCCGCCGACGTCGACACCGGACCGGTGGGCTCCTCCCGGGGCGGCCGGCGGACGGGGCCCATCCGCACAGATCCATATCTTTCTGAACAAACTTCTGATATTCATATAACTCAATGCACGGCTGGTTCCTCCTGAGCGGGAAGGAGCACCATGCGTACGGGTGTCTGGTTGGTGGGAGCGCGCGGCTCGGTCGCGACCACCAGCATCGTGGGGGCGCTCGCCCTGCGGTCCGGGCTCACCGGCCCGACCGGCTGCGTCACCGAGCTGCCCGACCTGCGCGGGCCCGCCCTGCCGGCCTTCACCGACCTGGCCTTCGGCGGGCACGACGTCGTCACCACCCCGCTGGCGAAACGAGCCGAGGCCCTGGCCGCCGCCGGGGTGCTGCCCGCCCGGCTGGTCGCCGCCCTCACCGACGAACTGGCCGCCGTCGAACGCGAGCTGCGCCCGGCCCCCGCCGGCGGCACCCAGGCGGACCGGGCCGCCGCGACCGTACGCGACCTCGCCGACTTCCGCCGCCGGCACCGGCTGGACCGGGTGGTGGTGGTCAACGTCTCGGCCACCGAACCGGCCGCCCGCCCGCATCCCGGGCACGCCGACCCGGACGCGCTGCGGGCCGCGCTCGCCGGCGGCGACGAGGTGCTGCCGCCCAGCTCCCTCTACGCGTACGCGGCGGTGCGGGCGGGTTGCCCGTACGTCGACTTCACCCCGTCCACCGGGCTGCGGCTGCCGGCCCTGACGGCGCTGGCCGCCGAGGGCGGGATCCCGTACGCCGGGCACGACGGCAAGACGGGGGAGACCCTGGTCAAGTCCGTGCTCGCCCCGATGTTCGCGATGCGGCACCTCGCCGTGCGCTCCTGGTCCGGGATCAACCTGCTCGGCGGCGGCGACGGCGCCACCCTCGCCGACCCGGCGGCCAACTCGGCCAAGACGGAGAGCAAGCAGCGGGTGCTCGGCGAGACCCTCGGCCACCTGCCGCAGGGCGGCACACGGATCGAGTACGTCGAGGCGCTGGGCGACTTCAAGACCGCCTGGGACCTGATCACCTTCGACGGGTTCCTCGGCACCGGGATGCGGATGGAGTTCACCTGGCAAGGCTGCGACTCCGCCCTGGCCGCGCCCCTCGTGCTCGACCTGGCCCGGCTCACCGCCGCCGCGCACGCCGCCGGCCACGCCGGCCCCCTGACCGACCTCGCCTTCTTCTTCAAGGACCCGCTCGGCACGCCCACCCACTCGCTGGCCGACCAGTGGACCCGGCTGTGCGGCCTCACCCGCCGCCTGCACGCGGGAGGCACCGATGCCGCGCCTCGCTGACCTCGCCGAACTCGTCCGGGCGCCCGCCGCGCTGTCGGTGCCCGGGGACGTCGTCGCCGGGGCGGCGGCCGCCGGGGCGCTCGGCCGGCGTACGCCCGCGTTGGCCGCCGCGTCCGTCCTGCTCTACTGGGCGGGGATGGCCGCCAACGACTGGGCCGACCGCCGGCTGGACGCCGTGGAGCGCCCCGAGCGGCCCATCCCCAGCGGCCGGGTGGCCCCCGGGGCCGCGCTCGGCCTCGCCGCCGGGCTCACCGCCGCCGGGGTCGCGC
>NZ_JBFABB010000094.1:0-28505 GCF_040640035.1 Micromonospora sp. NPDC023633
GGTGTCGTCCCCCAGCCGCGCACCGGGCCGGTCGCCGGGGCGCCGGCCGTCCCGCAGCCCCGCTCGGCGGAGCCGGACGCCGCCGTGGCGCCGCCCCGCGACACGGACGCCCCGGCGGACGCCCGGCCGGATGGTGGCCTCACCGAGCGGGAGCGCGGCATCCTCGCCTTCGAGCAGCAGTGGTGGCGGCACGCCGGCGCCAAGGAACAGGCCATCCGGGACACCTTTGGCCTCTCGGCCACCCGCTACTACCAGTTGCTCAACGCGCTGCTCGACAACCCGGCCGCCCTCGCCGCCGAGCCGGTGCTGGTCGGGCGGCTAAGCCGGTTGCGGTCCTCCCGGGCCCGTAACCGCCGCCGCTGAGCGCTGTCGCACCCCGCGACCGGTCCCGGCCCCGCCGACCCCGTTCCGACCGACGGTCCCGTCTCGTCGGCGTAACGTCGCGTCCAGGTGGCCACCGCTCCTACCCCCGACGCCGCGACGGAATGTCGGCGAGCCGCGCGGGTACGCGGGTGTCGTTCCGGGCCGCGTCTCGCGGCCGGTTCACGTTCCGGGCCGTGACCTGCGGCCCGGGGCCGACGGAGGGAGCGGGCGATGACGCAGATCAACCCGAGCCGGCCACCGGACGGTGCGACCGGCACCGCACAGCAGGCCCGGCACGAGGCGTCCCGGGTCGGACACGAGGCGTCCCGGGTCGGACACCAGGCGACCCAGGCCGGCGGGCAGGTCGCGCACGCGGCCGCCGAACAGGGCGGACAGGTGGCGTCGGAAGCCCGGCGGCAGGCGCGCAACCTGACCGGCGAGGCCGGCACGCAGTTGCGCGACCAGGCCCGGTCGCAGCAGCACCGGGCCGCCGACGGGCTGCGCGGCATCGGGCGCGAACTCAGCTCGATGGCGGAGCGGAGCGAGGACTCCGGGATGGCCGGTCAGGCGGTCCGCCGGGCGGCGGACGCCGCCCAGCAGGCGGCCGGGTGGCTCGACGAGCGCGAACCCGGGGCGGTGCTCGACGAGGTGCGGTCGTACGCGCGCCGGCACCCGGGCACCTTCCTGGCCGGCGCGGCCCTGGCCGGCATGCTGGTCGGGCGGCTCACCCGGAACCTGAGCGCCTCGGGCGACGGGGCGCGGGGCGCGGGCCAGCCGTCGATGCCGCCGACCGCCGCGCCCACCGGGCCGGCGGCCGCGTCCACCACGGCCGGGCCGCAGCCGTACGAGCGGACGGTCGAGGCGCCGTACGCGCCCGAGGGGGCGTACACCGGGACGGCGCGGGTGCGCAACGCCTCGCCGCCCGGCCGGCAGGGGCCGGACATCCCGGGCGGGGTGGCGCCGTGAGCGCCCCCGAGAAGGAGCGGACGCAGTCGGTCGGCGAGCTGCTGGGCGACGTGACCCGGGACTTCTCCACGCTGGTCCGCAAGGAGGTCGAACTGGCCAAGGCGGAGGTGCGTGAGGAGGCGGGTCAGGCCGGCAGGCTCGCCGGCATGTTCGGCGGGGCCGCGCTGGCCGGTTTCCTGACGGTGCTGTTCGTGTCGTACGCGCTGTGGTGGGGGCTGTCCAACGTGATGGACCAGGGGTGGGCGGCGCTGATCGTGGCCGTCATCTGGGCCGCCGTCACGGGTGTCCTGCTCGCCAGGGCGCGGAAGGAGAAGGCGCAGCTCCGCTCGGTGCTGCCCCGGACGAAGCAGACCGCACGGGAGATGCCGGACGCGATGCGCGGCCGGTGAACCAGCCCGGGAGGGAGCAGATCATGTCCAACGATCCGGACCGGATCCGGTCGGAGATCGAGAACACCCGGAACGAACTGAGCAGCGACGTCGACGCGTTGGCCGACAAGGTCAATCCGCGGCGGATCGCCGGTGAGCGCGTCGGGCAGGCTCGTGGCGTGTTCACCCGGGCCAGGGAGAAGGTGATGGGCGTGCAGTCGGACGGGCACGGCGCCGCGCAGCGGATGTCGCACGCGACAGGCAAGCGGATGTCGCACGCGGCCGACTCGGCGCGGGGACTCGGGGAGCAGTCCCGGGAGCGGATGTCGCACGCGGCCGACTCGGCGCGGACGTTCGGGGAGCAGTCCCGCGAGCAGATGTCGCACGCGGCCGGGTCGGTGCGGGAGGAGGCCCGCTCGCTCGGGCAGCAGTCCCGCCAGCAGGCGCAGGGCAACCCCCTCGCGGCCGGTCTGATCGCCTTCGGCGCCGGGCTGCTGCTCTCGTCGCTGATTCCGCCCAGCCGTCCCGAACGGCAGTTGGCCGGGCAGGCCAGGGACATGGTGAGCGAGCACTCCGACCAGCTGCGCGCGCAGGCCGGACACCTGCGGGAGCAGGCCGGCGAGGTGGGCCGCGAGATGGGCCGCGAGATGGGCCACAACCTGCGCGAGCCGGCGCAGCAGGCGGCCCGGGCGGTCGGTTCCACGGCCGTCAGTGGCGCGTCCGCCGTCCGGGAACAGGGTCGGTCGGCCGCCCACCAGATGCAGGGGCAGGCGCATGAGGCCGCCGACGACCTCCGTCGCCGCTGAGGCGACCCGGGTGGTCGGGGCGGCGCGGACGATGCGGGTACGCTCCGCGTCCGCGCCGCCGCCCGGCCGGCCGGCCAACGAGGACCTGGTCTTCCGGTTCGGGCCGCTGGTGGGTGTGCTCGACGGTGCCAGCGTGCCGGAGGGCTTCGACACGGGCTGCGTGCACGGGCCCGCCTGGTACGTCCGGCACCTCGCGGCCAGGCTCGGGCTGGCGGAGGCGGTCCGCCCGACGGCGACCCTGATGAGCAACCTGGCGGCGGCGGTCCTCGCCGTGCGGGCCGACCACGGCGACGAGTGCGACCTCGACCACCCGGGCACCCCGTCGAGCACGGTCTGCCTGCTGCGCGACGGCGGCGACCACCTCGACTACCTGGTGCTCTGCGACAGCCCGCTGGTGCTCGACGCCGGGGGCCGGGTCAGCGTGGTCACGGACGACCGGCTGGACGCCGCGACGGCGGAGCTGCGGTCCATGGTCGCGGCCGTGCCGGCGGGCTCCGCCGACCGGCTCACCCGGTTCCGGCAGGCGGTCGGCATGCAGCGGGAGCGGATGAACCGGACCCACGGCTACTGGGTGGCGGCGGCCGACCCGGACGCGGCGTTCCACGCCGTGACCGGGACACTGCCGCTGCGCGGGCCGGGCGCGGTACGCCGGGCGGCGCTGCTCAGCGACGGCGCGTCGGCCCTGGTGGAGCAGTTCGGCCTCCTCGACTGGGCGGGGCTGCTGGACGTGGCGACCGCCGAGGGGCCGGGCGCGCTGATCGACCGGGTGCGCGCCGCGGAGCGCGACCATCCGGACCGGTTGCGCCGGCACAAGCCCGCCGACGACGCCTCGGTGGTGCTCTGCGAGTTCGACGCCGAGGGGCCCTGAACGGCCCGGGCCAGGCGGGTTCGCCGCTCCGTCGCGCGGGCCGGACGGGCGGTCGACAGCGGAGCGTGAGGCGGAACACGATGCGGGCCGACCGGCCGGTACCTTCGGCCGGACCGCCAGTCGCTGCCCGATGGGGTGGACTTGGGCCGGTGGGGGCGGCAGACTGCGGCACGTGGCGGGAACGGTACGGCTGGAGCCGGTGGACGAGCGGAACCTGGAGCCGTTGCTCTCCGTAGCGGCTGCCGAGGCGGAGCCCGATGACGTGATGCCGCCGGTGGAGGCCCCGGCGGGCTGGTCACACGCCCGGCGGGAGGCGTTCCGGGAGTTCCACCGGGCGAGCTTCGCGGGGCTGGACGGCCCGACGGGCACCTGCATGTACGCGATCCTGGCCGGCGGCGAGGTCGTCGGCATGATCCGGATGAGCCGCCGCGAGCAGCCCGGCACCGTCGAGACCGGGATGTGGCTGGGCCGCTCCGCCCGGGGCCAGGGGATCGGCGCGGTCGCTCTGCGTGAACTGTTGAACGAGGCGGCGGCAGCCGGAATGCGGCTCGTGGTCGCCGAGACCACCGTCGACAATCACGGCGCCGTTTCCGTGCTGGAGAAGTGCGGCGCCAAATTGCGCGAGGACGGCGGTAAGGTGCACGCCGAGATATGCCTCGATTCGACGCTGCCGGCCCTGTGACAACGATTCTGCAATTCCTTCCTTTCTGACGTTCTTCCTGCTCGACGGTGCCTTCCTGTCCGCTTCGCGCGGTTGGCGAGGTACGTGTTCCCGTCTCCGGTCAATGGTGCCGGAAAAGCGCGGCAGTGTTTCGCGGATAGGTCAACGGGTACTGCCCGTCGGGTCCGATTGAACGGGACACCTGATCTGCGGTCCGGCGCGTGCTGATCCCCGGCGGCCATTCTTTCGACCATTGCCGTCAGGTGTCCGGCGCTCCGGGGAGCGAAGGAGAACTGATGAACAGCGGAGCACGAATCGGGCTCGCGGTCGGCTTCGGCTACCTGCTCGGCCGCCGGCGCAAGCTGCGTACCGCCCTCACCCTGGCCGCTGCGGTCGCCGCGGGCCGGGCCAGCCGGGAGCCGGGCGGACTGCTGAAGGCGGGCGGCAACCTGCTCCACTCGTCCCCCCACCTGGGCAACATCGGTCGCCTCGGCGGCCCGCTCGCCGCCGCCTCCAAGGCGGCCGCGACCGCCGCCGCCGGCAGCGGCATCGATGCCATCAGCGGCAAGCTGCGCGGCTCGGCCGACGCGCTGCGCCGTAAGGGCGGGGCCGGCGCGCCCGACGACGGGTCGGGCGACGGCGACCGGCCGGACCGGGACGCCGACGGCGGTCGGCAGGGGCGCGACGCGGACGCCGGGCAGCAGGGGCGCGACGCCGACGGCGGGCAGCAGCAGGAGCGCGACGCCGACAACGAGCAGCGGGGGCGGTGACCATGCCGGAGACGACGAACCCCGGCGGCCTCGGGAACAAGGTCCGGGGCCAACTCGCCGGCGAGGCGCGCAACCTGGCCAGCGCCATCGGCGAACGCGCGATGCAGGTGGTGACCGAGCGGATCACGGGCGCGACCGGCCGACTCAGCGACTACGCGAAGCAGGGCGGCGGTCCCGGCCTGATCGCCGCCGCCACCGGCGCGCAGAAGCTCGCCGAGGGCGGTTCACCGGTGAAGGCGATGTTCCATGCCGGACTGGCCGGCGGTAAGGAGAGGGTCATGTCGGCGCTCGGCAAGGGCGGCAAGGGCGGCAAGGGCGGCGGCAAGAAGCTCAAGGTCACCAACATCGTCGAGGCGATCGAGGTCGGCGTGCCGGTCCGGGTCGCGTACGACCAGTGGACCCAGTTCGGCGAATTCCCGAGCTTCATGAAGAAGGTCGAGAACGTCGACACCGAGTCGGACGAGAAGCTGACCTGGAAAGCGCAGGTCTTCTGGTCGCACCGCACCTGGGAGTCCACCATCGTCCGGCAGATTCCGGACAAGCTGATCCACTGGCGCTCCAAGGGCGAGAAGGGCTCCGTCGACGGGACGGTCAGCTTCCACGAGCTGTCGCCCGACCTGACCCGGATCCTGGTGGTGCTGGAGTACCACCCGCAGGGTCTCTTCGAGCACACCGGCAACCTGTGGCGGGCCCAGGGCCGCCGCGCCCGGCTGGAGCTGAAGCACTTCGTCCGGCACGTGATGACCCAGACCGTCCTCGACCCGGACTCGGTGCAGGGCTGGCGCGGCGAGATCGAGGACTCGCGGGTGGTCCGCGACCACGAGACCGCCCTGCGCGAGGAGCAGGAGGAGCGCGAGCCGCGCGGCCGGCGCGAGCCCGAGGAGGAGGCCGAGGAGGAGCCGCGCGAGGAGCGCCGGCCCGCCGAGCGTGGCCGCCGCCGACCGCCCCAGCGCCGCCGCCCGGCCGAGGAGGACGAGTACGAGGACGAGTACGACGAGGACGAGTACGAGGAGGAGCCGGAGGAGGAGGAGGAGCAGCCCCCGCCCCGCCGCCGCGCCCCGGAGCGGGCCCGCCGCCCGCAGCCCCGCGAGGAGCCCCGTCCCCGTGAGGAGCCCCGGTCCCGTGAGGAGCCCCGGTCCCGTGAGGAGCCCCGGCCCCGTCGTTCCCCGGAGGCGCCCCGCCGTCCCGTGGTCCGCCGTCGACGGGAGGAGCGCGAGTGACGATCGCGACGAGTGAGGGTCAGGCCGGCGGCGCCCTGGAACGCGGGGGCGCCGGGTCGAGCCTGGCCGACGTGGTGGAGACCGTGCTGGACAAGGGCGTGGTGATCGACGCCCAGGTGTCGATCGCCGTGGTCGGCATCCAGCTGCTGGAGATCAACGCCCGGGTCGTCATCGCCAGCGTGGAGACGTACCTGCGTTTCGCGGAGGCGGTCGACCGGTTGGACATCACCCCGAAGGGCCAGAAGGGGCTGCCCGACCTGGTCGAGGGGGCCTCCGGGGCGGTCGGCAAGGGCAAGGCCCTTTCCGGACTCGGCAAGGCGGCCCAGGAGATCAGCGGGGCGGTCGCCGACTCGCTCGGCGATCGGGGCACCGACCGGGACCGGGACCGGGACCGGGACCGGGACCGACCCCGGCGACGCCGGGACGAGGAGCGCTGAGCATGGCCGAGGAGACCGGACTGTTCATCTACGGCATCGTTCCCTCCGACGTGGAGCCGACCCCGGACGCCGCCGGGGTCGGCGACCCGCCCGGAGAGGTGGCGGCGGTCCGGCACGGCGAACTGGCCGCGCTGGTGAGCGAGGTGAGCCTGACCGAGCCGATCGGCCGGCCGGCGGACCTGACCGCGTACCAGGAACTGGTGGACGGCACGGCTGCGGTGGCGCCGGTGCTGCCGGTGCGCTTCGGCACGGTCGTCACCGGGCCGGACGCGGTCGCCGACCTGCTGGACGCGCACCACGACCGCTTCGCCGCCGCCCTCGACGAGTTCGAGGGCCGGATCCAGTACACGGTGCACGGGCGCTACGACGAGGCGAACCTGATCGCGGCGGTGCTGGCGGACAACCCCGCCGCCGCCCAGCTGGCCGACGAGGTGCGCGGGCAGCCGGAGGCGGCCACCCGGCAGCAGCGGATCCGACTCGGCGAGATCATCAGCCAGGCGGTGGAGCTGCGCCGGGAGGCGGAGAACCGGCAACTCGCCGACGCGCTCGGCCCGCTCGTCGTGGCGAGCGCTCCCCGGGCGCCGAGCAACGAGCTGGACGCGGCGAACGCCGCCTTCCTGGTCGACCAGGACCGGGAGGACGAGTTCGTCTCGGCGGTCGAGGAGTACGCCAAGCAGCGCCGGGAGCTGATCCGGATGCGGCTGCTCGGCCCGCTCGCCCCGTACGACTTCGTCAGCGCCCATCAGCTGATGGGGTGACCGGTGGACATCCTGTGGGCGCTGCTGACCCTGCCGTACGCGCCGGTGCGGGGGCTGACCGCGGTGGTGAAGGTGATCGCCCGGGAGGCGGAGTCGCGGCAGCGCAACCCCGTCGACGTTCGGCGGGAGCTGGAGGCGCTGGACGCGGCGGAGGCCGCCGGCGAGATCAGCGCCGCGGAACGCGACCGGGGGCAGCAGCAGGTGCTGGAGCGGCTGACCGGCGGAGCCCGGCGGCCGGCCCCCGCCCAGGGCCGCAACCCGGCCCGGAACGGTCCCGGGTCCCGCCGCGAGAACGGCGGGACCCGGCGCCAGCCGGGCCCGGAGCGGGCCCGACAGGGCGGCCCGGAACGGGCGCGTCAGCCCGGCCCGGAACAGGCGCGGCGGGTTGGCGTCGAGCGGGCGCGTCAGCCCGGCCCGGAACAGGCGCGGCGGGTTGGCGTCGAGCGGACGCGTCAGGTCGGCACGGAACAGGCGCGGCGGGTGCCGCGCGGCGGCGGCGAGGGAGGTGGGCGCGATGGTGGATCTGATCCGCGGCGACGGCGGTCGGGCGCGTAGGAACGAGCCCGTCGACGACCGGTACGACGACGAGGAGGAGTACCTCGAACCAATCTCGGCCGCCGAGGCGGCGCGCGAGGGGATGCGGCAGATCGTCGAGTTGACCGGCCGGGATCCGGTGGGGACCACCTCGCTCAAGTCGTTGCGCGACGGCTGGCTGGTCGGGGTGGAGGTCATCGAGGACCGGCGTATCCCCAGCTCCACCGACCTGCTCGGCCTCTACGAGGTGGAGCTGGACCTGGAGGGCGGCCTGCTCGGCTACCGGCGGGTGCGGCGCTACCAGCGCGGGAAGGGCGAGGTGGGTTGAGGTGAGCGTGCAGCCGCCGCCGGTGGTGCAGAACTCCGGCCAGGTTCTGCCCGCCGGGCACGAGCCGGCCAATCTCGGCGACATCCTGGAACGCGTGCTCGACCGGGGCATCGTGATCGCCGGCGACATCCGGGTCAGCCTGCTCGACATCGAGCTGCTGACGCTCAAGCTGCGCCTGGTCATCGCCTCGGTCGACACGGCCCGGCAGATCGGCATCGACTGGTGGGAGCACGACCCGTGGCTCAGCTCCCGGGCGAGGCCGCCGGTGGAGCCCGGCCCACGGGACCCGGAGCAGGTGGAGGCGGAACGTCGTCCCCGGATCGCCCGGGCGGTGGCCGACCGGGAGGAGCGGCATGAGTTCGACCGTTGACCTCGTGCCCGCCGCCGGGCCGGCGAGCCTCGGCGTCGGCGTGTGGCTGCACGGCGTGGTGCGGGACGTCGACCCGGCCCTGCTCGCCACGACTCCCGGGATGGACGGCGCTCCGGTGCGCGCGGTGCGGGCCGCCGGCCTGGTCGCCGTCCTCAGCGCCGCGCCGCTGGCCGAGTACGGCGAGGAGGCGCTGCGCCGGAACCTGGAGGACCTGGCCTGGCTGGAGCGGGCGGCCCGGACGCACCACGCCGTGGTCGCGGCCCTGTCCCGCGACGGCGCCGTGGTGCCCGCCCGGCTGGCCACCGTCCACCACGACGACGCCCGGGTCGCGGGGCAGCTCACCGCCCGCCGGGTCGAGCTGACCGCCGTCCTGGACCGGCTCACGGGCCACGACGAGTGGGGCGTCAAGGGGTACGTCGTGCCGGGCGCGACGCCCCGTCCGGCGGAGCCCGCCGGGTCGGGCGGCGCCGGGGCGGCGTACCTGCGCCGGCGCAGGGCCCAGCTCACCGCCCGCGAGGAGGGGCAGCGGATCGCCGCCGACGCCGCTTGCGCCGTGCACGAGGCGCTGGCCCGGCACGCGGTGGCCGCCCGGCGGCACCCCCCGCAGGACCGCCGCCTCTCCGGCGCGCCCACCGCCATGGTGCTCAACGGGGCGTACCTGGTCGGGCACGGGGCGCTCGCCGGATTCCGCGAACTGGTCGGCGCGCTCGCCGGGCGGCACCCGGAGATCCGACTGGAGCTGACCGGCCCGTGGCCGCCGTACTCCTTCGCCGAGGAACGGCCCGCCGGGCCGGCGTTCACCGTACGGGAGCCGGCGTGCTGACGGCCCGGGGGCCGGCGTGGTGACCACGTCGCTGGCGCCGAGCAGCGCCGACGACCCGCTGGCCTACCGGCCGGTGGCCCTGGTCGACCTGCTCGACCGGGTCCTCGCCACCGGCGTGGTGATCAGCGGCGACATCACCATCGCCATCGCCGACGTCGACCTGGTCCGGATCTCCCTGCGCGCCCTGGTCGCCTCCGTCGGCGCGCTCGCCCCGCCGGAACTGCCCGACGCCGCCCCGGACGACGTCGCCTGGACGCCGGGATCGCCGGCATGACCGCCCCCGGCGCCCGCGCCGACGGCCCGGGCGAGAACGCGGCCGGCCCGGGCGGCGGGGCCGGGACGGCGGGCGCGGGCCGCCCCGGCGGTGCTGGCACCCGCCGGGACGAGGCCGCCGAACTCGCCGCCGCGCTCGGCGACACCCGGTGGCAGCCGCCCCGGGTGACTCCGCTGGACCGCCGGCTCGCCGTCGACCGGGACTCCGTCGAGCGGGGACTGGCCAGCCTCGTGCTCACCGTGATCGAGCTGCTGCGGCAGCTCATGGAGCGACAGGCGCTGCGCCGGGTCGACCTCGGCGATCTCACCGAGGAGCAGGTCGAGCGGATCGGCACCACGCTCATGGCGCTGGAGGAGCAGATGACGGGGCTGCGCGAGTACTTCGGCCTCGCCCCCGAGGACCTGAACCTCGACCTGGGGCCCCTCGGCCCCCTCCTGCCCACCGACTGATGCCCCGGCCCGCGTCGGCCCACCGACGGTGCCCACGGCGCCACGCCGGGAGGCGGCGGTCAGCCGGACCGTTTCTCGGCGTACGCGGCGAGCCAGGCGACCTGGGCCGAATCCAGGGACGGGCGGACCCGGGCACGGGCCGCCGCCACGTGCGCGCCGGTGACCGTGGACGCGGTCAGCGACTCCCGCATGGCGGCCAGCGCCGCCTCGCGCACCAGCGCGGCACAGTCCGCCGCCGAGAAGCCCTCCAGCTTTCCACCCAGCTCCGCGAGGTCCACGTCGGGCGCCAGCGGCACGTTGCGCGCCGAGGCGCGCAGGATCTCCGCCCGCGCCGGCCCGTCCGGCGGCGGCACGTAGACCAGCCGCTCCAACCGTCCGGGGCGCAGCAGCGCCGGGTCCACCAGGTCGGGGCGGTTGGTCGCGCCGACCACCACCACGTTGCGCAGCGTCTCCACGCCGTCCAGCTCGGTCAGCAGGGCGGCCACCACCCGGTCGGTGGTGCCGCCGTCGCTGGCCTGGCCGCGCACCGGGGCGAGCGCGTCCACCTCGTCCAGGAAGATCAGGGTGGGCGCGGCCTCCCGGGCCCGGCGGAACAGCTCGCGGACCGCGCGCTCGCTCTCGCCGACCCACTTCGACAGCAGCTCCGCGCCCTTCACCGAGAGCACGTTCGCCCGGCCCGAGCCGGCCAGCGCCGTGACCAGATAGGTCTTGCCGCAGCCCGGCGGCCCGTAGAGGAGCACCCCGCGCGGCGGCTGCACGCCGAGCCGGGCGAAGGTGTCCGGGTAGGTCAGCGGCCAGAGCACCGACTCGGTCAGCGTCTCCTTGACCTCTGTCAGGTCGCCCACGTCGTCCAGCGTCACCGAGGCCAGCTCCAGGGTGGACGCGGCCATGGTGGTCGGGCGGACCACCTCCAGCGCGGCGGTGAAGTCGGCCATCGCCACCGTCGGCGTCTCGGCCGACTTCTGCCGCAGCGCCGCGCGCACCCCGGCCTCGCGCAGCAGCGCGGCCAGGTCGGCGGCGACGAAGCCGGGGGTACGCCCCGCGACCTCGTCGAGCCGCACGTCGTCGGCGAGCGGGACCTGGCGGGTCAGCACCGTCAACTGCTCCCGGCGCAGGGCCGCGTCCGGCAGCGGGACGCTGATCCGCAGCGAGAGCAGGTCCGGTGCGCGCAGCGCGGGGTCGACGGCCTCGGGCCGGCCGGTGGTGCAGACGACCGCCGCCCCCGCCCGTACGGTCTCGGCCACCACCTGCCGGAACACGGTCGCCACCGGCCCCGGCCCGTCCGCCGGGGCGAGCGCCTCCACGTCGGTGACCAGCAGCACCCCCGGGCCGTCCGCGCGCGCCTCGGCCGCGGCGGCACGCAGCCGGTCGGCGGCGGCCTGGTTGGTCAGCGCGGCCACCTCGGGGGCCCAGAGCGGGCTCACCCGGGCCCCGACCCGGGCGGCCACGGCCCGCACGAGCGCCGCCTTGCCGGAGCCGGCCGGCCCGGCGATCAGCACGCCCAGCGAGACGGTGGTGCCCAGCCGGCCGAGCACCTCCCGGTGGTGGAAGCCGAGGTCGAGCAGCTCCGTGAGCTCCTCGGCCTGCGCCCGCAGCCCGGGCAGCTCGTCCACCGCGGGCGGCGCGTCGTCGACGGTCCGCCCGGTGACGTCCACGGCGGCCGGGCGGCGTACGCCCGCCGGGCCGGCGCCCGTGGCACCCGCCCGGCCCGCGGCGGTCCCGTCCGTCGTGGCCCCGGCCGCGTCGGCGCGTCGCGCGAGCGGGGCGGGGCCGGTGCCGGCGGAGCCGTGGGTCGCCTGGCCGTGCTCCCAGCCGACCACGGTGTCCATGGTGACCAGCGAGCCGGGCCCGGGCTCGGCGGCGACCACGGCGAGCAGGGTGCTGGTCCAGGCGTACCCGACGCTGTTGGAGAGGCTGCGTCGGGCGGCTTCCACCAGGCTGCGCACCGAGGCGTCCGGCAGCACGTCCTGCGGCAGCAGCGACACGTCGTCCCCGGTCGTCACCACCTTGCCGAGCAGGGCCAGCCGGAGCATCTCGGGGGAGACCACCGCGGCGATCTGCGCCGGCCCGGCGAGGAGCACCCTGCCGGCCGGCGTGACGGGCAGGCGGCTCACCGTCACCTGGCCGCCGTCGCGGATCCCGAGGTTGCCCAGCATCAGGTCGTCCGCGTAGAGCAGCGCGGTGCTGGCGGTCGGCTCGGCCGGCGCGACGATGCCGGCGGTCACCCGCCGGCCCGCCAGCCGCACCGGGTCGCCGGGGCGCAGCGCCAGCGCGGTGAGCACCTCCGGGTGCAGCCGGACGATGCCCCGCCGGGCGTCCAGGGCCGCCGGCCGCAGGCTCGCGGTCAGGGTCAGGTCGGGTTCCGCCACCGCCCGACCCTAGCCGCCGTGGTCACGCCGTGCCCGCCCCCGCCCCGTTCCGTGGTCCGCGAGCTGCGTCACCGTCGCTGAGCAGGGCGGGGTCGCGGCGGATCAGCTCGGCCAGCCGCGCCGCCGGGTCGGGGGTCAGCCCCTCCTGGGCCGGCGTCCAGGCCGGCACGGTCTTGACCGACATCGGCCACGCCGGCGGCGGCGCGGCGACCTCCGCGTCGACCGTCACGCCCGCGTCGGTCCAGGCGACCCGCAGCGGGTACGCCCGCCCGTCGTGCTCGACCCGGATGCTGACCGCCGTGCCGGGGTGGCCGGCCACCACCCGACGGACCGCCTCGGCGACCTCCACCACGGGATCGCGGGGCTCCGCGCCCCGCCGTGTCTCGGCCCAGCCGGGTCCGGCGTTGCGCCCCTCGCCCCGGGCGTCGGTGCGCCCCGGATCGGATCCGCCCCGCGCCCGCGTCGACGCGACGGCCTCCCCGCCCGTCGCCCCCGCGTCGGCGGCCCGCCGCCGCAGCGCCTCCTCGCGGCGGGCCATCCGGGCCAGTGTCTCGTCCAGTCCACCTCTCATCACGACCACCCCTTCTCGTGAAACGGGTCGAACCCTTCTCGTGAAACGGGTCGAACCGCCGGAACGGTTGAGGACCTTTTCTCCCGGGTGGCCCGATCGAGTGCGCGGTCCAGGACGACCAGCAGGGCGTCCCGCACCGAGAGCCGGTCCCGGGCGTCGAACTGCACCAGGGGCACGTGGTCGCCGACGGCCAGCGCCCACCGGATCGCGTCGAGGTCGTGCGCCAGCCGCCCGTCGAAGGCGTTCACCCCGACCACGAAGGGCAGGCCGGCCCGCTCGAAGAAGTCGATCGCCGGGTAGCAGTCGTCCAGCCGGGCGCTGTCCACCACGACGAGGGCGCCGAGCGCCCCCCGGGCCAGGTCGTCCCACATGAAACCGAACCGGGCCTGCCCCGGCGTGCCGAACAGGTACAGCTTCAGGCTGCGGTCGATGGTGACGCAGCCGAAGTCCATCGCCACCGTGGTGGTGGTCTTCGCGGAGCGTACGCCCGGATCGTCGACGCCGATCCCGGCGCTGGTCATCTCCGCCTCGGTGGTCAGCGGGGCGATCTCGGAGATCGCGCCGACCGTGGTGGTCTTGCCGACCCCGAAGCCGCCGGCGATGAGGACCTTGACCGGGATCGGTGGCGCGGCGGCCGGTGCGGGCCGGGGCACCGCGGCCACCCCGGTGGCCGGCGGACGGTGCGGCGGTGGCGCGGACGCGGCGGGTTGCGGACCCGTCGGGGAGCCGTAGCGGGCGGCGGCGCTGTTGGCGGCGACCCCGCCCAGCGGGGCGACCGGCCATTCAGGAGATCGCACGGAGTCCATCAATCACTCGCAGGATGATGTCGGGGTCGAGGGCGTCGGCGCCGTCGTGCACGTCCAGGTGGCCGGCGGCGCGGAGGTCGCCGACCAGCACCCGGGTCACGCCGAAGTGCAGCCGGGTCCGGGCGGAGATCTCGGCGACCGAGATCGGCTCGCCGCAGAGCGCGACGATCGCCTGCAACTCGGGCGCCAGCCAGGTCAGCGGCGCCGGGTCGGTCGCCGGCCGGGCGGTCACCTGCGTCTCCAACCCGATCGCCGGGTCGGCGCCGGCCACCCGCCCGGCGGTGAGCACGAACGGGCGCGGGCCGGCCGGCCCGTCCTCGGGGGCCGGCGCGGCGGTGGCTCCCGGCAGGCCGGGCCGGATGTCGTGCGGGGACGACGCGCGCAGGTATGGCCGGATCCGGACCGTGGGCTCCGGCTCCGGTCCCTCGCCGGCAACCTCGGGGGTCATTGCTGAGCGGCGTTCTTCAGTTCGGCGATCAGTCTCGGGGTGAGGGCGCCACCGGCCCGCCCGGCGAAGAGCGTCATCTCGTAGGCGACGGTGCCGAGGTTCGCCGACCGGTCGGCGACCACCCCGAGCACGGAGCCGCTGCTGATCGCGCTGATCAGCAGGTAGCCCTCGGCCATGTCCACGACCACCCGGTTCAGCCCGCCGAGGGCGTACCAGCTGGCGGCACCGCCGGCGAGGCTCGTCATGCCGGAGACCACCGCGGCGAGCCGCTCCGCGTTGGAGCGGTCCTTGATCGCCGACATGGCCATCAGCAGCCCGTCCGACGAGACGGCGATCGCCTCCAGCACGCCGGCCGTGCTCGAGGTGAAGGAGTCCAGCAACCAGTTGAAGGTGCGCGCCTCCGGGCTGAGGTCCCCGGCGCCCGGGTGCTGCTGGTCGACGTTGTCGTGCAGGAAGGGGCTGGTCACCGTGATGTTCCTTCTTCGTGTCGGCGGTCTTGGCTGACTTCACGCAGAGCACGGGCGACGCCCGCCTCGAACTCGATGAGCAGGTCGCGGACCTCGTCCGGGTTCCCCGGCGGGCTGTCGGGCTGACGGGCCGGGGCGACGGTGAGGTTCGCCCCGGGCACCCGCCGGGTCAGCCGGGCCGGCACCGTGCCGTCCGGCGGACGTCGGCCCAGCCCGGCCCGGCGTACGCCGGACTCGACCGCCTCGACGAGGGCACGGGCGGCGGCCGGATCCGCGCCGGTGACCTCCACCGGCCCGATCCCCGGCGGGCTGGCCGGCGCCCGGGCCGGGAGCAGGGTGGCGCCCGGCACCCGCTGCCGGACGCCCGGCGGGGCGGCGCGGGTCGGGACCTGCGGCCTGGGGCCGCCCGGGGCCTGTGGCTCGGCGCCGGTCGGCGCCGGAGGCCCGGTGTCAGCCGGGGTCTGTGGCCCGGTGCCGGCCGGGGCCGGGGCCTCGGCGGCGGCCGGCTCGCCGTTGGCGCCGAACGCGTCCCAGGGGGCGCCGGACTCCATGCTGCGGGTGGCGCGGCTCAGCAGTGCCGCGTCGAACCCGGACGGCGGGGCCTCCGTCGCCGCCCCGACCGCCGCGCGGGGCCGGGGGGCCTCCGGCGCGTCGGCGGGGGAGCGCCGGTCGCGGGCGGGTACGGCGGCCCGGGCCACGGTCACCCCGGCCCGCTCGGCGGGGTGGATCACCAGCGACGTCTCCGGGACCTCCAGGTGCGCGGTCACCCCGCCGCCGCCGGTCGGTGCCAGCCGCACCGTCCAGCCGTGGCGGCGGGCCAGCCGGCCCACCACGAAGAGCCCCAGCACCTCGGTCGGCGCGAGATCGAGCCGCTCCCGCCGGGTGAGCCGGGCGTTCTCCTCCGCCAGCCGCTCCTGGGCCATGCCGATGCCCCGGTCCACCACGGTCAGCCGCGCCCCGGAGCCGGTCGGCTCGCCGCCCACGGTGACCCGGGTGTGCGGCGGGGAGAACACCGTCGCGTTCTCCATCAGTTCGGCCAGCGCCAGGATCAGGTCGCCGACCGTGCCGGGCGCCACCGACATACCGGGCGGCACCTGCACGTCGACCCGCGTGTAGTCCTCGATCTCGCCGAGCGCCAGCCGGACCACGTCGCCGAGCGGCACCGGCGCCACGTGGGGGTCCGCGCCGGCCGAACCGGAGAGCACCACCAGGCTGCCGGCGTTGCGGCGCAGCCGGCTGGAGATGTGGTCGAGCCGGTACAGGTGCTCCAACCGGCCGGGGTCGGTCTCCTGCCGTTCCAGCCGGTCGATCAGCGCGATCTGCCGGCCGACGAGGTTCTGCGTACGGCGGCCGACGTGGCCGAACATCTGCGCCACGTTGCGCCGGCCGGCGACCTGCCGCTCGACGAGCCGGGCGGCGGTGCTCTGCACCCGGTCGAACGCGCGGGCCAGGTCGCCGATCTCGTCGCGGGCCCGCACGTCGACCGGATCGAGGCGCATCGGCGCCGCGCCCTCGGTCTCGTCGTCGGCGACCCGGGTCAGTTCCGCCTCGGCGACCCGGGCGACCCGGTCGGCGGAGCGGGTGAGCCGGGTCAGCGGCCGGGCCACCGTCCGGGCGACGGCCGCGCTGAGCAGCACCACCACGGCGAGGATCAGGGCGACGGCCCCACTGACCAGGTGCGCCTCGGTCAGCGCCCGGCGCTGCTGCGTGGTCACCTCAGCGAGGACGTCGGCGACGAGCTTCTTCTCGATGAACTGCCCGAAGGTGATCATCGAGCGGACCGAGGGGAAGAGCGTGTCCAGGGGGATGTCCCTGGTCGCACCGGCCGGGTCCAGCGCGCTCCGGACGAGGAAGTCCGGACTGGTCCGGGCGGCCACCGCCGCGTCGTTGAGCGTCACCAGCTTGACCTGATCCGGCGTGATCAGACTGCGGAACCGCTGGTTGTCCGCCCGCAGCCCCGCCATGCAGGCGACGTACGAGGCGACCACCCGGGGGGAGCCGGTCGCCTTGACCAGCACGATCAGGGTGGCGCAGGCGCCCATCGCCTCGTCGACGCGGAGCAGCCCGTCCAGGGCCAGCACCTGCCGTCCGGCGGCCGTGTCGGTGTCCACCCCGAACGGCAGCCGCAGTGAGTCGATCAGCTTCGTGCTCACCGGCCCGTAGCCGCCCATGATCTGGTCCGGGGTGGCGGTCCCGGCGAGCACCGCGGCCCGCAGGTCGGTCAGCCCGCGTACGCCGCTCAGGGCCTCGGTGACCCGCGGCGGCAGCAGGTCGCCCCGGGTGGCCCGTAGGTCGGCGACCCGGTCGTCCACGCTGGCCGACCGCTGCATCAGCTCGCTCCGGGTGACCCGGCCGAGCAGCAGTCCGACGGAGAGGACGCGCTCCTGTTGCAGGTCCTGTACGAGACTGCCGATCCGGCTGGCGACGCGGACCCGGTCGGCGGTGTCGCCGGCCCGTTGCGCGGCGGCCACCCGGCCGAGCACCGCCGGCACGGCCAGGCTCACCACGCTGAGCAGCGGGATGACGAGGAGCAGTGCGAGCTTGCCCCGGATCCGGAGCCTAGCGAGCAGCATCGGCGGGCCCCCACTGCGCGCTCCCGGGCCCGCGGGCCGGCCCCGCTGGCTGGAGCCGACGCGGTTCCGCGCCGCGGACGCCGGTCGGCTGCCACGGCGTGTCGTCCGGCCCGGCGGCGGCGCCGTCCGGTTCGCGCCGGACCTCCGCCGCCGGCCGCCGCGCCCGTCGGACGGCGGCGAACCACACCGCGCCGAGTGCCGACCACAGCAGGACGGCCAGCGCCCCGGCCGCCCCGGTCAGCCAGCGGTCCCGGTCCAGGTCGTCGAGGCGGCCGGCGAGCAGGGCGTCGAGCTCGTCCAGGATGACGGGCTGGAGCTGCCGGGCGGCGGACTGCGCGTTGAGCCGGGCGCCGGCGACCTGCGCCTGGTCCACCGCCGCGTCGCGGCCGGCCGGCGCGGAGTGGGCCGCCAGCGCCTCGACGGCCCGCTGGTAGGTGTCGAGCGGCGTCAGCACGCTCGGGCCGAGGTCGGCGCTCTCCGAGCTGTCCACGGCCGCCCGCAGGTCGGTGACCAGGTTGCCGGCCGGGGTGAGGACGGCCACCCGGAGGGCGGCGATCTCGGCGGCGGTGCGGTTGCGGTCGGCGGCGGGCCGGCGGTCGGCGAGCACGGCCAGGTCGGCCAGTCGCCCGGTCGCCACCACCGTCTCGGGCAGGCCCCGGCTCGCGTCCTGGAGGAAGAAGGAGTCCGACCGGGGGTCGCGGACCAGCCCGGAGGTCTCCCGGACCTTGCCGTGCAGGGCCAGCAGCAGGTCGGTGGCCTCGCCGTACGCGGTGAAGGCCGCCTCCGGGTCGGCGGGGCCGCGGGCGCCCAGCGCCTCGATCCTGGCCCGCAGGCCGGCCCAGCGCTCCCGGGTGCGCAGCTCGTCGCCGATCCGCGCGTCGACGGAGGCGGCGGCCTCGACCGCGCGGGTCAGCGCCTCGCTGTTGGCGGGCCGGGCGGCGACGGCGGCGGTCTGGGCGTCGACCAGGGCGTGGGTGACCGGGGCGAGGGCGCGCAGGTACTCCACGCCGAGCCGTTCCCGGCTGGCCAGGTCCCGGTCGTCGGCCGTGAGCCGCCAGGTCTGCACGAACAGCAGGGCCATCGGTGCGAGCAGGGCGACGAGGAGCAGCAACGGCAGTACGCGGCCCACCGCGGAGGGCCCCCGACGGGCCGGTGGCGCGGGGACTGTCATGGCTGTCTCCTCCGGCGGGAGCACGGGATCGGTGGGTGTCGGGGGTCGACGGTGAAGTCCCGTGCACCGGACCGGAAAACTAACCGACCAGCGGGGAGCTGTTCCGACCGTCGAACAGTCAGCTTTGCGTCATGAAGCCCGAAGTAACCGTTGGGTGATCCGTCGGGCACTCTGTGTGCCAGGTCAGAGAGTGACAAGGATGGATCGGGGGGATTTCCGACGAACATCGGAATTCACGTGATCCGAATTCATCTCCCTGGGGCGGTCTGGACCGCGCCGGTGGGACGCCGATCGGATCAACCGGACGGACGTACGGAGGATCTCAGCCAACGCTCAGGATCCGGGCCGTACCGTGTGCCGAATGAGATCGCCGTTGTCGGCCGCGTGGATCCGGCGTGCCCTGCCCACCCGCCGGCGCGCCGTCGCCGCGACGGTGGTCCTCGTGCTGCTCGCCGCCGCCGTGACCTGGGCCGTCCTGCCGCAGGGACCGGCCGTGCGCACCGAGGCGGCGATCGTGAACGTCCCCTCCGGGCCCGGCGGGGACGAGCCCGTCGACCTGGACACCACCTTCTACCTGCCCGAGGACGCCTCGGCCGGGAGCAAGGTGCCGGCGGTGCTGCTGGGGCACGGGTTCGGTGGCACCAAGGAGTCCGTCCGCGCCGACGCCGAGGAGTTCGCCGGCCGTGGCTACGCGGTGCTCACGTGGACCGCGCGGGGCTTCGGCCGCAGCGGCGGGCAGATCCACCTGGACCACCCGGACTACGAGGTTCGGGACGCGCAGCGCCTGCTGGACTGGCTCGCCGACCGCCCGGAGGTCCGCACCGACGCCGCCGGGGACCCGAGGGTCGGCGTCGTCGGCGGCTCGTACGGCGGCGGCCTGGCGCTGCTGCTCGCCGCGCAGGACCAGCGCGTCGACGCCATCGTGCCGATGATCACCTGGAACGACCTGTCCCGCTCCTTCCTGCCGGAGAGCACCGGGAAGGAGCCCACCGAGGGCGTGTTCAAGTCCGGCTGGGCCGGCGTCTTCTTCGGCAGCGCCGGCAACGCCGGCGCCGGGCCGGCCGGGCTCTCCGGGGCACCCGCCGCCCAGCCGGAGGGGGCGCCCGCCACCGGCCCGCCCAGCCCGGGGCCGGGCGCCGGCCCGGGGACCGGTCCGGGGCGCGCCCCGGTCGGGGTCGCCGATCCGGCGTGCGGCCGGTTCGCCGCCGACATCTGCGCCGCGTACCTGCGGATCGCCACCACCGGCCGGGCCGACCAGGCCGCCGTGGACCTGCTGCGCCGCTCCAGCCCGGCCGGCGTGCTCGACCGGATCAAGGCGCCGACCCTGCTGGTGCAGGGCGAGGCGGACACCCTCTTCCCGCTCGGCGAGGCGGACGCGAACGCGCGCGGCATCGCCGCCGCCGGCACGCCCGTCCGGGTGGCCTGGTTCACCGGCGGGCACGACGGCGGCGAGGGCCCGAAGACCGACTCGGACCGGGTGAAGTTCCTGACCGTGCAGTGGCTCGACCACTACGTCAAGGGCGAGGGCCAGGCCCCGGGCGACGACTTCACCTGGTCCCGCATCGCCGGCTTCGACGCCCTCGACCGGGGACTGGTGGCCACCGGCTACCGCTACGCCGACTACCCGGGCGTCGCCGGCACGGCCCGCCGCGACGTACCGGTCGCCGGCCCGGCCCAGCCCGTCGCGAACCCGCCGTCCGGCAACCCGGCCGCCATCTCCTCGGTGCCCTTCGCCGGCGAGTTGTCGTCGCTGCTCGGCGGCGTGGCCGGGGACATCCCCGGCCAGCACGCCCGGTTCGAGTCGGCGCCGCTGGCCGAGGCGGTGGACGTGGTCGGCGCCCCGACCGTCGACGTCCGGGCGGCGTCGCCGACGGGGGAGGCGGTGCTCTTCGTCAAGCTCTACGACGTCGACCCCAACGGCGCGGCCACCCTGCCCAACGGCCTGGTCGCCCCGGTCCGGCTCACCGGCCTGCCGCCGCGGATCGACGCGGCGCGGCCGGTCACCGTCACCCTGCCGGCGATCGTCCGCCGGTTCGAGGCCGGGCACCGGCTGCGCGTGGTGGTGGCGACCTCCGACCAGGCGTACGCCACCCCGGTCGAGCCGACCGTGCACACCGTGGCGGCCGGTGGCGCGGTCAGCCTGCCGACCGTCGCCGGCGACCCCATCCCCACCTCCGCCACCGTGTGGCGCTGGGTGCTGGTCGGGCTGATCGCGGCGATCGCCGTCGGGCTCGTCGTGGTCGTCGCGGTGGTCCGCCGCCGGCACCGCCGCCAGGACAGCTCCGTCCATCCGGCGTACGCGGGCGTCCCGCTGGCCGTGCGGCAGCTCCGCAAGGAGTACGCGGACGGCTTCGTCGCCGTCTCCAACGTCGACTTCGAGGTGCACCCGGGTCAGGTCGTCGGCCTGCTCGGCCCGAACGGGGCGGGCAAGACCACCACGCTGCGGGTGCTGATGGGGCTGACCCAGCCCACGGCCGGCGAGATCTACGTCTTCGGGCACCGGCTGGTGCCCGGGTCGCCGGTGCTGTCCCGGATCGGCGCGCTGGTCGAGGGGCCGGGCTTCCTGCCGCACCTGTCGGGGCTGGAGAACCTGAAGGCGTACTGGCGGGCCACCGGGCGGCCGGCCGAGGACGCGCACTTCGACCAGGCCCTGGAGATCGCCGGGCTGGGCGCGTCCGTGCACCGCCGGATCAGGAACTACAGCCACGGCATGCGGCAGCGCCTGGCCATCGCGCAGGCCATGCTGGGCCTGCCGGAGCTGCTGGTGCTCGACGAGCCGACCGACGGGCTCGACCCGCCGCAGATCGCGGAGATGCGCCGGGTGCTCCAGCGCTACGCCACCGACGGCCGGGCGGTGCTGGTCTCCAGTCACCTGCTCGCCGAGGTGGAGCAGACCTGCACGCACGCGGTGGTGGTGAACAAGGGCCGCATCGTCGCCTCGGGCCCGGTCGAGGAGATCGTCGGCGAGTCGCCCAGCGTGCTCTTCGACGTGACCGACCCGGAGGCCGCCCGGGCGGTGCTGGCCGGCCTGCACGGGGTGCGGGTGCTCCCCGACGGCGAGGGGCAGCTCGTGGTGGACACCAACGGCACCGCCCGCAGCGAGGTCGTCGCCGAGCTGGTCCGGGCCGGCATCGGGGTGGACCGGGTGGTGCCGCGGCGCCGCCTGGAGGACGCGTTCCTCGCCCTGGTGGGCGAGAACTCTCGGGGAAGCGGGGACCGATGATGGCGGGCACGTCACCCATGGTGGGAGCGGCGGCCGGCTACCGGCCGTCGGCGACCCTGCCGTTCGGCGCCGAGTTCCGGCGGCAGGCATCCCGGCGGCGTACGCAGCTCGCGCTCGGGTTCATGGTGCTGCTGCCGTTGATCATCCTGATCGCGTTCCAGTTCGACACGGGCGACGACGACGACAACGGGCGCGGGGAGTTCGGCAGCCTGGTGGAGTTCGCCACGTCGGGCGGGCTGAACTTCACGCTCTTCACCATCTTCGTCTCGGCGTCGTTCCTGATGGTCGTGGTGGTGGCGCTGTTCTGCGGGGACACGGTGGCCAGCGAGGCGAGCTGGGGCAGCCTGCGCTACCTGCTGGCGGTGCCGGTGCCCCGGGCCCGCCTGCTGACGGTGAAGCTGCTCGTCGCGCTCGTCTACTCGGCCCTGGCGCTGCTGCTGCTCGCCGGCACCGCCCTGCTGATCGGCACCCTCCGCTACGGCTGGGAGCCGCTGCGCAGCACCGTGGCGGCCCAGCTCGAACCGGGCGAGGGACTGCTGCGGCTGCTGGGTGTGCTCGGCTACCTGGCGGTCGTACTCCTGGTGGTGGCCGGCCTGGCGTTCCTGCTGTCGGTGGTGACGGACGCCGCGCTCGGCGCGGTCGGTGGCGCGGTGCTGCTCTGGATCCTCTCCAGCATCCTCGACCAGATCACCGCCCTGGGCGCGCTGCGCGCGTTCCTGCCGACGCACTACAGCACCGCCTGGCTGGGGCTGCTGTCGACGCCGGTGCAGACCGACGACGTGGTACGCGGCGCGATCTCGGCGATCAGCTACGCGACGCTCTTCTGGGGCCTGGCGTTCTGGCGCTTCACCCGCAAGGACGTCACCAGCTGAGTCGCCGGGCGCCTCACGGCAGCGGCACGGGGCTGCCCGGCGCCGGCCTGTCCGGCACCGGGCTGGCCGGCTGGGTCGGCGTCGATGCCGGGTCGGCCGCCCGCTTCTTCCAGGCGCTGACGCCGATCCGGCCCGTGTTGCCGAGGTCGATCGGCCCGTCCAGGCCGACGGCCTGCGCGGACCGGCCCACGGCGGGCGCGACCTCCAGGCGCTCGCCGTTGGTGGCGACGACCGTCGGATCGGTGACCAGGTTGCGCCAGAGCACGGCGGCGCCGGCCCGCTCGCCGGGCCCCAGGGTCAGCGGCCGGGGCGGGTCGTCGAAGCCCGACGTGATCTCCTTGGCCCCGTCGACCACCCGGACCGGTATGGGGTTGCCGTCGCCGTCGAACAGGCGCAGCACCGGGTAGCCGTCGAGCCGGTAGGGCTCCGTGCCGCAGTTGACCAGTTCCAGGCCGAGCGCGCGCAGACCCATCGCGGCGCTGGTGCCCGGCGAACTGATCCGGACGCCGGATGCCGGGCAGCCGGTCGTGGGAGTGGCCCAGAACGCCGTCGCCGACGCGGTCGCTGTCGGCGTCGTGCCGGGCATCGTGGCCGGCGGCGGACCGGCCGACGGCGGGTCGGTCGCGGGCGCACAGGCGCCGAGCAGGACGAGGCCGGCGATCGCGAGCCCGACCGTCCGTGCCGGACCTGGAAGGCCGTCGCGTGAGCGCGGTGCGGGTCGGCCCGCGTGCCGGCGTGCGGGTCGGCGTACGGGCCGGCGTACGGGTCGGCGTGCGGGGAGTGCCATCGCCCGATCATCGCACCGGCCGGTGCGCCGCCGATCCCCAGACATCGCCCGGTGACGGTCCGGCGGGCGCTGTCGGGCTGCCCCATCGGTGCGACCGGCCGGAGCGGGTCACCCTTGCGGTGCCTGTCGAGCTGAATCGTCTACGACATCACCGGCCCGGAACCCCCGGCGAGGCGACGGCGACAGGTGCGACGCTCCTGGCCGGACGCCGCCACAGGCGGTTTCTGTAGTGACGTGGCGCCTGTGAGTGAGAATCGGGTATGGACACTCCGCCCGCCGCGCCGCCACCTGAGCCGTCGTCCGCGCCGCTGCCTGAGCCGTCGTCCGTGTCTCCGCCTGAGCCGTCGTCCGTGTCACCGCCCGTGTCGTCACCTGAGCCGTCGTCCGTGTCTCCGCCCGTACCGCCGGCTGAGCCGTCGTCCCCGCCCGTAGCGCCACCGGAGCAGCCGGCCGGGCCGTCGCCCCGGCCGAAGGCCTGGGCCGTGCTGGCGGACGAACGCCTGCCCGGGTTCCGCGGGCTCCCGCCGAAGCAGCGTGCGGTGTACGTGACCGCCGCCGCCGTCGTCCTCGTGGTCGGCGTGCTGTTCGCCTACCACGCCAACCTTCTCCTGGACCGGTCGACGGCCACCGATCGGGCCCGCTCGGACAGGCAGGCTCAGAAGGCGGTCGACCGTGAGCAACCCGCGTTTACGTCCACCGCCACTCCCCTCGACTACGACCAGTACCTGCCCGAGGCCTTCACCGTGCTGCTCGACCGGCCGCTGACCGAGGGCGAGCAGGCCACCCTGACCGCCCTGAACGGCGATGCGTCGCGGGTATGGGAGTTCATGAAGCCGCTCGGCGGCCGGATCGTCGAGCGCGCGTCCTATGTGGCGCCCTTCGAGGATGGCAACGAGAATCGCGGCAACGCCCAGACGTTCGACCTGAACCTCAACAGCGACCGCGCCGCCGGACTCACGATCAACAACATGACCGCCGTCAAGGATTCGTGCCGCGCACCCACCGCGCAGACCGTCGTCGTCATCCCCCCGGCGGGTGCTGAGTCCCGGCAGGGCCTGCTGTGGGACCTGACCGGCGGGCCGACGGACAAGCCGCACGGCCCGTACGTCCTCGACGAGGGCGAGCCGCAGGAGGGCCAGCTGTACTTCCGCCGCAACGTCGTCGAGCTGGGCAACGGTCAGTCGAACATGGCGTTCCGCATCCAGCCGGAGGTGTCCACCCACACCTGTGAGTGGCACATCGTCGCCTCGTACACCGACACGACCGGTTCCCACGAGCAGCGCATCCCGAGCGGTGCCGGCACGTTCACCACCGAGGCCGTCCCGTCGCAGCCCGTCCAGTACTTCGAGCGCGTTCCGGGGTCGGGGTGGGGCTGCCTCGGCGAGGTGAGTCAGCAGGGTTGCCCGTCCACCGAACTCGTACGGCTGCCGAGGCCACCAGTCCACCGACCGGTCCCGGACTGAGGTGGCACGGTCGCGGGGAGATCAGCGGGAGCGGGACCTGCGCTTGCGGGTGGGGAAGTCGGCGGCGGGGACCGTGTCCCCCGCGTCCGGGGCGTCGGCGGTGCCCCCGTCGCTCGACGCCCCGACCACCCGGGCGTCGGTGTGGCTCAGCTCGGCCAGCGTCGTGCCCCTGAGCTGGTAGACGGCGGTGCGCCGGATGCTCAGCTCCGCCATCGGGCCGTCCGCCGGCCGGGTCAGGTAGACCACCGTCGCCCTGCCGTCGCGCACGCTGACGCTCTCCACCGGCGTACGGTCGCCGAGGTCGACCTGGGCCTGGTAGTCCGGTTCGCCGCTGACGTCGCGCCAGGCGGCGAGGGTGAAGAAGCGGCCGGTGCCGCCGCCGTCGAGCATGACCACGCCGATCGCGTCGTCCGCTCCGTCGCCGTCGAGGTCGCCGACGGCACACGGCCTCTGCAACGCCACCGTCGTGCCGCCGCGGTCGGACCAGCGGCCGTCGGTGAGGCGGATCGGGGCGGCGTACTCCCGGTAGCGGACCTTCCGGCTGCCGACCCGGGCGTTGCGCAGTTCGAGGCAGGTGAGCCCGTCAACCGTGCGGCGGGGGGTCGGGGTCGCCCGGGTGGTGTCGACGTCGTCCCGCTTCGCGGCGGCGCCGGCCGGCCGGTCGACGGACCGGTTCCGCTTCTTCCGGTTGCCGGGGGAGCAGGCGGTGGTGGCGACCAGCAGGCAGGCCATGGAGAGCGCCACCACCGGGACGAGCTTGCGACGCATCGCGCGTTCCTTTCCGTCGATGTGCCCGCACCGTAACGGGCCCGCGCCAGCGCCCTTGTGGACGGTGCGTCGGCTGGCCGTGGGAGCGTTCCCAAAGAGGGGGATTCAATCGACACCGTCAAATGTCCGACGGCATTCTGGTGTCGTCCCCGTCGTCCTGCCCGGAGGTGCCCTGATGCTTGCTGACCGGATCGGTGGCCCGGCCCTGTCCCTGTTCCGCGCCGTCGTCGGCCTGCTCTTCCTCTGCCACGGTCTGGCCTCGCTGCTCGGGATCCTCGGCGGAAACCGGGGCACCGGCGAGGCGGTCCCGCTCGGCGAGTGGCCGGGGTGGTGGGCGGCGGGCTGGTGCTCGTCGGACTGTTGACCCGGGCGGCGGCCCTCCTGGCGTCCGGCTCGATGGCCTACGCGTACTTCGTGGTGCACCAGCCCGACGCGCTGCTCCCGCTGCGCAACGGCGGTGAGCTGGCCGTCCTGTTCTGCTGGTCGTTCCTGCTGATCGCCGTGTTCGGCCCCGGCGCGTGGGCGGTCGACACCCTGCTGCGTGCCCGGTGCCCCGGCGGCTCCCGCTCGGTGACCGCCTGAATCCGTACCGTCGAGGAAGGGTCCGCCGGCCCTGGCCGGCGGCTGCGGGATCGCTCACAGCGTGGGATCTCCCGTCGATCCGGGCTGCGCGGGTGCTTAGACTCGACGGCACAACTGCATACCTCATCCAGAGGGGCTGAGGGATACGGCCCGACGACGCCCCGGCAACCACCCCGCGCGCTCACCGCAGAGCGACCGGCGGGGCAGGTGCCAATTCCGTCCCCGCCGCAGGGTGCGATGCGGGGAAAGATGAGAGGACCCGCGACATGACGTCGACGTTCGCCCCCTCCGGCATCGACACCACCGCCAGCCCCGCCCGCGCCCTGGTCTGCCGCGCCTGTTCGGCCCGCTACCCGCTCGCCGCCCAGCACGCCTGCTACGAGTGTTTCGGCCCGCTGGAGGTCGACTACGACGCCGCCGCGCTGGCGGCCGTCACCCGGGAGCAGATCGAGGCGGGTCCGCGGAACATCTGGCGGTACGCGGCGCTGCTGCCCGCCGGTCAGGACCCGGCCACCCGGGTCACCCTCGACCCGGGCCTCACCCCGCTGGTGGCCGCCCCGCACCTGGCCGCCGAGCTGGGCATCACCGCCCCGCTCTGGGTCAAGGACGACAGCGCGAACCCGACCCACTCGTTCAAGGACCGGGTGGTCTCGGTGGCGTTGACCGCCGCCCGCGCGCTCGGCTTCAACCGCTACGCCTGCGCCTCCACCGGCAACCTGGCCAACTCGGTCGCCGCGCACGCCGCCCGGGCCGGCGCGCCGTCGGTGGTCTTCATCCCCGGCGACCTGGAACAGGGCAAGGTCATCACCACCGCCGTCTACGGGGGCGAGCTGGTCGCCATCGACGGCTCGTACGACGACGTCAACCGGCTCTGCGGCGAGCTGGTGGAGACGGACGAGTTCGAGGACACCGCGTTCGTCAACGTCAACGTCCGCCCCTACTACGCCGAGGGCTCGAAGACGCTCGGCTACGAGGTGGCCGAGCAGCTCGGCTGGCGGATCCCGGCGCAGGTGGTGATCCCGATGGCCTCCGGCGAGCTGCTCACCAAGATCGACAAGGCGTTCGCCGAGCTGGTCGAGATCGGCCTGGTCGAGGCGCCGGCCGGCGGCTGGAAGGTGTTCGGCGCGCAGTCGGCCGGCTGCAACCCGATCGCCACCGCCCTGCACGCCGACACCGACACCATCACCCCCGTCCGGCCGACCGGCATCGCCAAGTCCCTCAACATCGGCGACCCGGCCGCCGGCATCTACGCGCTGGAGGCGGTGCGCCGCACCGGGGGCTGGATGGAGTACGTCGACGACGACGAGATCCGCGCCGGTATCCGGCTGCTGGCCCGGACCACCGGCGTGTTCGCCGAGACCGCCGGCGGGGTGACCGTGGCGGTGCTGCGCAAGCTGGTCGAGTCGGGCCGGCTGGACCCGGCCGCGGAGACCGTCGTCTTCAACACCGGCGAGGGCCTCAAGACCCTCGACGCGGTGGCCGGCGAGGTCGGCCCCACCCACCGCATCAAGCCCTCCCTGCGCGCCGCCCGCGACGCCGGCCTCCTGGGCTGACCCCACCCCACCCCACCCCACCCCACCCCACCCCCCTGCCCTCCTGCCCCCCCGGCGTTCTCCGCGTCGATCATGAGGTTGGCGGCGAAGTTGATCGCGAGCGGTGCCGCAAACCTCATGATCGACGCGGAGCGGGGACCCTCCGGGGGCCGGGCGTTTCGAGGGGTTGCGTGCGGGTGGGAGGGGTGGAGTGGGGGATTCGGGGGGTAACTGGGTTTTCGCTGTGAGTGCGGAAAACGCGCCGACAAGGACTTGACGGCAGTAACCGGACGGCGCAAGATGCTCCGTGCGGGAGGGCGTCTCGCCGGAGACTTTCAGTTCTTGCGACCCAACGCCGGAGGCGTTGTGCGAGCGTCCCTCCCGACCAACTTCCGATCGGGCCAGCGGTTAATTCGCTGGCCCGATCGTCGTCGGGTGGCGCACCCTCAGCCGATGAGCATCGCGATCGTGCCGCTCGACGCCGCCGACCAGGCCGCGGTCGACGAGGCGTACCGGATCGGCGCGGCGGCCAACGACGCCGACCTGCCGGACTTCCCGCCCTTCTGCCGGCGGCGCTTCGAGGCGGCCATCCGGCACCCGCTGCCGGGCAACGATCCGCTCTGGGCGCTGGCCCGCCTCGACGGCGTGCCGGCCGGCTACGTCGCGCTGGACCTGCCGCAGCTCGACAACACCGAGAACGCCACCGCCGAGGTGGTCGTGCACCCGGAGTTCCGGCGTCGCGGCGTCGGCCGCGCGCTGCACGGGCACGCCGTACGCCTGCTGCGGGAGCGGGGCCGCAAGCGGGTGCTGGCGATGGCGGTCGCCGCGCTGCCCGGCGGTCCGGCCCGGTCCGGGGCCGGCGCCGCCTTCGCCGCGTC
>NZ_JBFABB010000095.1:0-28205 GCF_040640035.1 Micromonospora sp. NPDC023633
GCGGCCGGGCCGGGCCATCCGACCGGGCCGGGCCGTCCGGGCGGGCGGGGGCGTCCGGGCGGATGCGGCGCAGGGCGGTGGCGAACGTGGCCAGCGCCCGCTCCTCGGCCGCCGGCTCCGGCAGGGCGAGCAGGACACCGACCGCCTGGTCGTCGACGGCGCTGGTCAGCCCGGTCAGCTTCGCCTCGCGCAACGCCTGCCCGACCGCCTCGGCGAGATCGCGCAGGCGCGCCGGGCCGGCCTGCGGGCCACCCGCGCCCGCGTCGGCCGGGTGCCCGGGCTCCGCGAGCGGGCCGCCCTCCCCCGCCGGTTCGTCGCCGCGATGCCGCACCACGACCCCGACCAGGTGCCGGCGCTCCAGCACCACGCCGAGCGCCCGGGCCCGCAGGGCGACCTCGTCCACCGGCAGCGAGTGGTCGAGCAGGGCGGTGAGCAGCGTACGGTGGATCTGCCGCTCCAGGCCCTCGGCGTCGCGCCGGATCAGCCGGCCGAGGGCCAGCGTCGAGGCGGCCCGCTCGACCAGGATGGTCAGCCGGGTCGGTGGGGCCACCGGCGGCGCGACGATGGCGACCGGCGCACCGCCCTCCCCGGTCGACGCGAACCCGCGCCGGTCGGCCGCCAGTTCGCCCCCGCCCGGCCAGCGCAGCAGCAGCCGGCCCCAGTCCTGTCCCCGAGCGCCGACCGTGGTGACCAGCCACCCGTTGTCTGCGTCGTACGCGGTCCGCCCCGCCGGCCGGATCCGCCGGGAGTGCTGCTCCCAGCAGTCCAGCAGCAGCTCGGCGCTCTCCCCCGCCGGGTCGTACGCGAGCACCTGCCGGGAGAGGTTCTCCAGCACCACCGGGCAGCCGGAGAGCTCGGCGGCCTGCCGGACCACCTCGCCGGGGCCGGCACCCTCCACCGACAGCTCCGTGAAGCGCTGGTGGATCTCCTCCGTCGCCCGCAGCTCGGTCAGCTGGGCGTCGACGATCAGGGCGTGCACCGCCTCGGTGATCCGGACGAACGGGGTGGCCCGCCGCAGCTCGACCAGGGGCAGCCCGCGCCGTTGGGCGGCCGCGGCCATCACCCGGGGCACCGCGCTGACGTACCGGCGGCCCAGCTCGACGACCAGACCGGAGACGCCGACGTCCGCCAGGTCGCCGATGAACGCGCGCAGCCCGCCGTCGTCGGCGGGCAGCCCGATGCCGGTGGTCAGCACCAGCTCCCCGCCGCCGAGCAGGGGGGCGATGTCGGGTACCTCGGTCACGTGCACCCAGCGCACCGGGCGGTCGAGGCCGGCGTCCCCGGCGACCAGGCGCGGAGCGCCGTGGCGGACCGGGTCCAGCGCGAGGACCTCACGGACGGTAGGAAACACGGCGACACGCTACCGTCCGTGACGTCGATTCCGCACGGCCCAGGCTTGCTCAGTCGACGCCGAACTCCATCGCGGCGCGGTCGAGCGCCTCGTCGTCGGCGGAGGAGACGCCCCGGGAGGCGATGGCTTCCGCGCCGCCCTGCGGCATCGCACCGATCAGCCCGGTCGAGGCCGCCTGCGCGGCGCCGACCATCCGCTGCGGGGCCGCGCCGCCGACCATGCCGAGGGTGGCGTACTGCTCCAGCTTCGCCCGCGAGTCGGCGATGTCCAGGTTGCGCATGGTGAGCTGGCCGATCCGGTCCGACGGGCCGAACGCCGAGTCCTCGGTACGCTCCATCGACAGCTTGTCGGGGTGGTAGCTGAACGCCGGACCGGTGGTGTCGAGGATCGAGTAGTCCTCGCCCCGGCGCAGCCGCAGCGTCACCTCGCCGGTGACCGCCGTGCCGACCCAGCGCTGCAACGACTCGCGCAGCATCAGCGCCTGCGGGTCCAGCCAGCGCCCCTCGTACATCAGGCGACCGAGGCGGCGGCCCTCGTTGTGGTAGTTCGCCAGGGTGTCCTCGTTGTGGATGGCGTTGACCAGCCGCTCGTACGCGGCGTGCAGCAGCGCCATGCCGGGTGCCTCGTAGATGCCCCGGCTCTTGGCCTCGATGATCCGGTTCTCGATCTGGTCCGACATGCCCATGCCGTGCCGGCCGCCGATGGCGTTGGCCTCCAGCACCAGGTCGACGGGGCTGCCGAACTCCTTACCGTTGATCGTCACCGGGCGGCCCTGGTCGAAGCCGATCGTGACGTCCTCGGTCGGGATCTCCACCGACGGGTCCCAGAACCGGACTCCCATGATCGGGTTGACCGTCTCGATGCCGGTGTCGAGGTGCTCGAGGGTCTTCGCCTCGTGAGTGGCGCCCCAGATGTTGGCGTCGGTGGAGTACGCCTTCTCGGTGCTGTCCCGGTACGGCAGGCCGCGTTCGAGCAGCCACTCCGACATCTCCCTGCGCCCGCCCAGTTCGGTGACGAAGTCGGTGTCGAGCCACGGCTTGTAGATGCGCAGCTGCGGGTTGGCCAGCAGGCCGTACCGGTAGAACCGCTCGATGTCGTTGCCCTTGAAGGTCGAGCCGTCGCCCCAGATCTGGACGTCGTCGGAGATCATCGCCCGGACCAGCAGGGTCCCGGTCACAGCCCGGCCCAGCGGGGTGGTGTTGAAGTACGCCCGCCCGCCCGAGCGGATGTGGAAGGCCCCGCAGGTCAGCGCCGCCAGGCCCTCCTCGACCAGGGCGGCGCGGCAGTCGACCAGCCGGGCGACCTCGGCGCCGTAGCTGAGCGCGCGCCCTGGCACCGAGGCGATGTCGGGCTCGTCGTACTGGCCGATGTCGGCGGTGTAGGCGCAGGGAACGGCGCCCTTGTCGCGCATCCACGCGACCGCGACCGAGGTGTCGAGGCCGCCGGAGAAGGCGATGCCGACACGTTCACCGATGGGCAGGGAGGTGAGAACCTTGGACACGGGGAAGATTATGCACCAGGCCGCATGAGCATGCAAATGGCCGGTCGACCTGGCGGTTCAGTCGGTGGTTGGACCCGGCCGCACGAGCCGCACCCGCCTCACAGGGGATCGTCACGGCCCAGCTCCCAGAAGGCGACCGCGGCCGCGGCGGCCACGTTCAACGAGTCCACCCCGCGCCGCATCGGGATGACCACCCGCACGTCGCTGGCGGACTGGGCCGCCGCGGTGAGGCCGGGGCCCTCCGCCCCGAGGAGCAGCGCCGCCCGCTCGCGCTGCGCCGCGGTGAGCCGCTGGATCGGCACGGCGTCCGGAGCCGGCGTCATGGCGAGCACGCTGAAGCCCGCCTCCCGCACCTGGTCCAGGCCCGCCGGCCACCGGTCGAGCCTGGCGTACGGAACCGCGAAGACCTCCCCCATGCTGACCCGCACGCTGCGCCGGTACAGCGGGTCGGCGCAGGTCGGCGACAGGAGCACCGCGTCGATGCCGAGCGCGGCCGCGCCCCTGAAGACCGCTCCGAGGTTCGTGTGGTTGTTCACGTCCTCGAGGACCACCACCCGCCGGGCGGCCGCCAGCACCTCGGCGGCGGCCGGCAGCGGCTTGCGCCGGAACGACGCCAGCACGCCCCGGTGCACGTGGAAGCCGGTGGCCCGTTGCAGCACGTCCTGGGTGGCGGCGTAGACGGGGGCGTCGCCGGTGTCCAGGTCGGCGAGCTGGTCGACCCGCTTGGCGTCCACCAGGTACGACCGGGCCGGGTAGCCGGCCCGCAGCGCCCGGCGCAGCACCAGCTCGCCCTCGGCGATGAACAGGCCGTGCGGCGGTTCCCAGCGGGTACGCAGCTCGACGTCGGTCAGCGCGCGGTAGTCGGCGATCCGGTCGTCGTCGGGGTCGGTGATCGGGTGGATGGGCACCCGCCGATTCTGCCGGACGCGCCGCAGCCGCCCCGGGCCGCCCGACGCCGGGGCGACCTGAGGTGTTTTGTCCGGGTAGGAGGGGGAATGGCGGGCCGGAACGGCGGACCGACGGAAGGACAGTCAGGTGAACGCACGTCCCATGGGCACGCCGGGGCCGGACCGGACCGACCACCCGGACGGATGGCGCGTCGACCTGGGCCCCCTGCCCCGCGACGCCACCGTCGCGGACCACATCGTGCACCGGTTGGCGGGCTGGGGCGTGCGCCGGTACTTCGGCTATCCCGGCGACGGCATCAACGGCCTGACCTCGGCGCTGCAACGCACCGGGGAGCGGGCGCAGTTCGTCCAGGTACGGCACGAGGAGACCGCCGGCTTCGCGGCCTCGGCCCACGTCAAGTACGGCGGCGGGCCACTCGGCTGCGCGCTGGTGACCAGCGGGCCCGGCGCGATCCACCTGCTCAACGGCCTGTACGACGCCAAGCTGGACCACCAGCCGGTGGTCGCCCTGGTCGGCCACACCGCGCTCACCGCCGAGGGCGGCGGCTACTACCAGGAGGTGGACCTGCTCGCCCTCTACAAGGACGTCGCGGCCGCCTTCCTGGCCCAGCTCGACCACCCCAGCCAGGTCCGCCACCTGGTCGACCGGGCCTGCCGCACGGCGCTGGCCCGGCGTACCGTCACCGCGCTGGTGCTGCCGTCCGACATCCAGGTCGCGCCGGCCGTGCCGGAGCCACCGCACGCGCACGGCTACTAC
Organism: Micromonospora sp. NPDC023633; assembly: GCF_040640035.1. Lineage (NCBI taxonomy): Bacteria > Bacillati > Actinomycetota > Actinomycetes > Micromonosporales > Micromonosporaceae > Micromonospora > Micromonospora sp. NPDC023633. Next base: position 4,518 of record NZ_JBFABB010000095.1, read on the forward strand.
CGCACCAGCGACGTGCCCAGCAGCGACCCGACGGTGCCGCCGGAGGCGGACCTGCGCCGGGCCGCCGAGGTGCTGGGCGGCGGCGAGCGGGTCGCCATGCTCATCGGGCAGGGCGCGCTCGGCGCGGTGGACGAGGTCCGCGCGGTCGCCGACCGGCTCGGCGCGGGGGTGGCGACCGCGCTGCTCGGGTTCGCCGCCGTGGACCACCGGGAGCCGTGGGTGACCGGCGCGATCGGCCTGCTCGGCACCCGGCCCAGCTGGCAGCTGATGAACGAGTGCGACCGGCTGCTGATCGTGGGCAGCAACATGCCGTACGCGGAGTTCTATCCGCCGCAGGGACGGGCCCGGGCGGTGCAGATCGACCGGGACGGCACGCAGTTGGGGCTGCGGTACCCGACCGAGGTGAACCTGACCGGGGACGCCGGCCCCACCCTGCGGGCCCTGCTGCGCGAGCTCGGCCCCGGCCCGGGACCGACCCGCTGGCGGGCGACAATCGGGAAGGCGACCACGGCCTGGCGCGAAGCCCAGCGGGAACTGGCCGGACAGGCCGCCGACCCGGTCAACCCGCAGCTGCTCTTCGCCACCCTCAGCGACCGGCTGCCCGACGACGTGATGATCTCGGTCGACTGCGGCACCACGACCGCCTGGTACGCCCGGCACGTCCAGGTCCGCCCCGGCATGCTGGCCAGCCTCTCCGGCACCCTGCTCTCGATGGGCGGCGCGATGCCGTACGCGCTGGCCGCCAAGTTCGCCCACCCGGACCGTCCGCTGGTGGCCCTGATCGGCGACGGCGCGATGCAGATGAACGGGGTCAACGAGCTGATCACGGTGGCCAAGTACTGGCGGAGCTGGTCGGACCCCCGGTTCGTGGTGCTCGTGCTCAACAACCGGGACCTGGCCTTCGTGAGCTGGGAGCAGCGCTCCAGCGAGGGGACGCCGATGTTCCCGGACAGCCAGCAGCTGCCCGACATCGGCTACCACCGGTGGGCGGAGGTGCTGGGCCTGCACGGCGAGCTGGTCGACGCGCCGGAGCAGGTGCCGGGCGTCTGGGAGCGGGCGCTGAGCGCCGACCGGCCCGTGGTCGTCAACGCGTTGGTCGACCCGGCCGAGCTGATGCTGCCGCCGCACTTCACCGCCGAGCAGGCCCGCAACACCGCCGCGGCCGTGCTGCGGGGCGACACGGACTGGGCGGGCATCATCCGGCGGGGCCTGCCCACGGCGGTCGCCACCCTCCGGCCGGGGCGCGGTCGGGGCTGACCGGGGCGGGTCCGGACCCCGCCGGACCCGGGCCGACGCGAGGGGCACCGGCGGGCGCAGCCCCCGCCGGACCCGGGGCGGCGTCAGCCGGCCCGGTGGTACCGCAGCAGCACGGACCTGCCGTCGAAGGTCCGCGACTCCGCCAGGCGCAGACCCATCCGCTCGGTGGCCGCGAAGACCGGCTTGCCGCCGCCCAGCACCACCGGGTGCACGAAGATCTGGTACTCGTCGATCAGGCCGAGGTCGGTCAGCGCGGCGGCGGCGTCGGCGCCGCCGTTGAGCAGCAGGTCACCGCCCGGCTGCTCCTTGAGCGCGGTGACCTCCGTGGCGAGGTCGTCGCCACCGACCACCCGGGCGCCGTGGTCGGCCGCGGTGAGCGTGCGCGAGAGGACCACCTTCGGCGTCCGCCGCCAGATCGGCACGAACGCGAGGTCGTGCGGGTGGTCGGAGATCGACTCCGCCTGCGGCCAGTAGCCGGCCATCATCTCCCAGACCCGGCGGCCGTAGAGGAACGCGCCGGCCCGGCCGCACTGCTCCAGCGAGAAGGCGGACAGCTCCGGGCCCATCTCCGGCCAGTCGAACTCGCCGTTCGGCCCCTCGATGAACCCGTCGAGCGACTGGTGCACCCCGTAGACGATCTTGCGCATGGCCCTGCTCCCGTTGGCGTCGGACGCCCCTCGTGGGCGTTCTCGCCAGGTGGTCGGAGCGGCGGCGCCGGATCCGACAGCCCCGGACGACTTTTCTAAGGTTTTTTCCACGGCTTGTCCGGCGCCGCTATCGTGCCGCTCATGCGCCGCGCGACGATCATCGCCCTGGTCGGCGTCGACGGAGCTGGGAAGACCACCCAGGCGAGGGCGCTGGCCGACCGGCTCACCTCGGCCGGTGTGCCGGCCAGCTACTTCGAGAACGCCGGCGGCCGGCCGCTCTGGAACCGGCTCGCGCAGGCGCTGGGTCACCGCGACGGGCCGCACCTGTTCGGCCGCACCGGCTACGTGACCATCGAGGCGACCGTGCGCTGGCTCGCCATCGCCCGGGCGGTGCTGGTCGCCCGGCTGACCGGCCGGACGGCGGTCATGGACCGCTGGTCCTGGTGCCAGTACGTGGTGATGCGGGTCCGCGGCGACCGGGGCGGGCGGCTGGCCCGGCTGGCGTACGCGATCTTCCCGCGACCGGGTCTCGTCTGCTTCCTGGCGGTCTCGCCCGAACGGGCCCAACAACGGGTGCTGGCCCGGGGCATCGACACCGAGGAGCTGGCCCACCTGCGTGGCCTGGACGCCGGCTACCGGGGACTGCCGGAGTTCGGCACGTTCACCGTCATCGACGCAAACGGCGACCCGGCCGAGGTCGGCGCGGCCCTCGACCGAGTGGTCCGGGCCGCCCTCGCCCGCTGACCTCCGGTCCCCGACCGGCCGGCTGCCAGGCTGGTTGCCCGGCTCGCTCCCCAGCGTCAACCGGGACCGTCGGCGGCACCACCGGCCGGCAGCCCCGGTCGCGCCCTGTCGAGCTGCCCGCACAGATGGGGCAGTCCGCGGAGCAGCGGGTCCGCGAGGGGACGGACGACCTCACCGCCGGCTGGAACGCCCTGGCCACCATGTCCATGCTGGCGGCCCTCGGCTCGCCCTGCCCGGGGCCGCCACGATCCGCCCGCCGGATCCGTCCCCGGATCGTCCGCCGGGCGGTCCCATGGGTGGGGCAGCTCGACAGCGCGCGCAGGTTTTCCTGGAAGAGCGCCGAAAGCCGACGACCGCACCGGATTGCGGATCGACGGCCAGCGGCGGGGACGCCGGCGGCCAGCCGTGGACGGTCAGCCATGGGCCGTCAGCCGTGGAAGGAACGCCCCTCGACGCGGCCCGCTCCCGCGTGCCGGCCGACGGCAGCCGTGGGAGGACGGCGGGCGTCAGCCGTGGGAGGAATGGCGGTCAGCCGCGGCGCTCCAGCCAGCGTCGCAGGTCGGACAGGCGCTCATCGTCGGCGGGCGACGGCCGCCGCTCCTCGGACGGGGGGCGGCGCTGCTCGACCGGCGGACGCTCCACCGGGCGGCGCGGGTCGCCGACCAGCTCCCGGCTCGGGGCGGCGAAGGCCTTCTCCGGCTCACCGGCGACGGCGGTGCCGATGACGCGGGCGACCGCGTCGATCACCCTCGCCTGCACCGCCGCGCCCACCGAGTCGGTCGGGTCGTCCGGGTTGGCGGCGATGCCGGCGACCGCCACCTGCGGGGTGAAGCCGACGAAGGTCTCGGTGGCGTTCTTCTCCGAGCTACCGGTCTTGCCCGCCACCGGCCGGCCGTCGAGGATCCGGTTCACCGAGGTGGCCGTGCCCCCGTTGCACTGCCCGGACGTGGACTGCTGGCCCACGGGGCAGCGCGCCGCGTCGGTGGCGGCCCGGGCCACGTCGGCGTCGAGCACCCGGCGGCAGGACGGGTCGCCGACCGGCACCCGCTGGCCGTCGGCGGCGGTCACCGAGACCACCGGAAGCGGGGCGCAGTACGTGCCCTCGGCGGCCACGGTGGCGTACGCGTTGGCCAGGTCGAGCGGGGTGGTGGCGGTCACGCCCAGGGTGAACGAGCCCCAGTTGGCGGCGTCGTTCTCGGCGAAGGTGGCGTCGGCGTCGGCCCGGAAGGTGATGCCGAGGCGCTTCGCCATCTCGACCACCTTCTCCTGCCCGACCTGCTCGGCCAGCCAGACGAAGTAGGTGTTCACCGAGCGGCCGAAGCCGTCCCACATCATCCGGTAGCCGTCCATCCACTCCGGGTTGGCGTTGGCCGGGCACCACCGGCCGTCGCAGCTGCCCTCGCCCTCGGCGGCGTACCGGGTGGGCAGCCGGCTGGGCGCGTCGAAGCCGGTGGAGAGCGGCTTGCCGGCCTCCAGCGCGGCGAGCATGGTGAAGAGCTTGAACGTCGAGCCGGCCTGGTAGCCGTCCACGCTGTCGCCGCCGGAGATGAGCGGGTTGACGGTGTTGGGGCGGTTGGCCTGCCCGTCCGGGTTGGCGTCGAGGCTGTAGTGCCGGTTGACCGCCATCGCCAGCACCCGACCGGTGCCCGGCTCGACGGCGGCGATCGGCAGGGCGCGCTTGTCGTCGTAGGAGTAGACGCCGGTGGCCTGCTTCTGCGCGGTGGCCTGGATCCGCGGGTCGAGCGAGGTCACCACGGTGTAGCCACCGCGGCGCAGCGCCTGCTCGCGCTCCTCGACGCTGGCCCCGAACTCGGGCTGCGCGAGCCACCACTGCCGCAGGTAGTCGCAGAAGAAGCCCCAGTCGTCGTGCCCCTGCGCGACGGCGGTGCACCCGTTGGGCTGGGCGGTGGGGCGCAGCGTCAGCTTCTCGGCCCTGGCCCGCGCGGCCTCCTCGGCGCTGATCGCCCCGGTGGAGACCATCGAGTCGAGCACGTAGCCGCGGCGGGTCAGCGCGGCGTCCGCGTCGCCGTCGATCGGGCTGTACGCCTCCGGCGACTGCACCAGGCCGGCGAGCAGGGCCGCCTCGCCGAGGGTCAGCTCCGCCGGGGACTTGGCGAAGTAGCGCTGGCTGGCCGCCGCGATGCCGTACGCCCCGGAGCCGAAGTACGCGATGTTCAGGTACCGGTTGAGGATCTCGTCCTTGCCCAGGCGCTGCTCCAGCGCCGTGGCGTACCGGATCTCCTGGATCTTGCGCCCGACGGTCTGCTCGGTGGCCGCGGCGCGCTCCTCGGCGGTGCGGCCGGGATCGGTCTTGAGCACGTTGCGGACGTACTGCATGGTCAGCGTCGAGCCGCCCTGCTGGCCGCCGCCGGAGACGTTCGACACCACGGCCCGCAGCAGCCCGCGCAGGTCGGCGCCGCCGTGGTCGTAGAAGCGCCGGTCCTCGGCCGCCACGATCGCCTGCCGCATCACCGGGGCGATCTCGGCGAGCGGCACGTCGGTGCGGTTCACGTCGTAGAACGTGGTGATCAGCGTCTTGCCGTCGTTGGCGTAGAGGTAGGAGCGTTGCGGCGTGACCGGGGTGCGCAGCGCCTCGGGCAGCGCGGCGTACGACCCGACCGCGGCCTTGGCGGCGAACCCGAGCAGCAGGTTTCCCGGCAGCGCGGCGACCGCCAGGACGAGGCCGGCGAGCACGCCGGCGAGCAGCACGGTGAACAGCCGCGACAGCGGCGGGCGGGGTGGGGCCATGGTCCCCAGGGTTGCCACGCGACGGGCCGATCGACCACCCCCGCAGCCCGGTTGTCAGCAATTTCACCGCCCGTGACCAGCGACTTCTCATCCCACCGGCCCCCTGGGCCACCGCCCGCCCCGTGCATACCACCCGCCCCGGCGGCGGCCGCCCGGTCCGGCGACGCCCGCCGGTTCCGGTGGCCCTCGGAGGCGGCGCGACGGGTCAGGTGGGCAGCGGGCCGTTCGGGCCGGGAGCGGCCGGGGCGGCGGCGAGGCTCGCGCTCGCGGCGTCGCGGGCGATGTCCCGGGGCACCAGGCGGCCGGAGCGGTAGCCGATGCCCATGCCGGCGACCAGTACGAAGATCGCCCCGAAGGTCTGCAGCGAGCCGATCAGCGCGCCGCCGACGCCCAGCAGCGGGGCGGCGATCATCAGCATGGCGCCGTCGCCGATGCTGAACGTCCCGGAGCGGGCCACCGACCAGCCGGTCAGCAGCCAACCCAGGCTGTAGCAGGTGGCTCCCACCAGCACGAGCGTCCGCGCGGTGGTGCCGAAGACCGGGGTCTGCTCCACCAGCCCCGCGAACGGCAGCATGAGCACCGTGCCGGCGATGGAGACGAGCAGGCCGGCGACGGCCGCGCGGCGGCTGCGGGTCGCCGCCAGCAACCCGGTCAGCGCCAGCAGGGCGAGCAGCCCGAGCCACACGGCCGCCACCCAGCCCACCAGGTAGAGGGGCCGGCCGTCGGCCGGGTACGGGTCGTTGCCCACCCCGCCGTCGCTGCCCATCGCCACGACGGCGTAGAGGATGGCGTACGCGGGGAGCAGCCACACCGCGCCCCGGGCGAGCCGCCGCAGCGACCAGGCCCAGGTGGCGTTCGTGGCCGGCCCGATCGGCGTCGGCTCGACGAAGGGCAGCACGCCGAACCCCCCGCCGGTACGCCGACTCCCGAGCGGCCCGGTGGGATCGTGCGCGCCGGGGACCGGGGCCGAGGACCGCACCCGCTTCGCCGGATCCTTCATGCGTCACCTCGCTCGTCCGACGAGCGGCGCGGGACGCGCCGGGGCGCCCCGATGCCTGCTCACCGCCCGTCCTAGGACCGATGGTGGCAGGTGACGGAGCGCCCCATGAGTCTTTCTCGCATTTCCGGGCGACCGGCGCCCGGCCCAGTCAGCCGCGTTCGCGCTGGTCGGACGGGTCGTTGAGCAGGCTCGCCGGGGAGACCGGCTCCGGCGCCGGCAGCCCCTGCGGCTTGCCGCCGGAGACCTGGGCCTCGGCGACGCGTACCTCGTCGTGGATCTGCTGCGCGGCGGCCGCCGCGGCCTGCGCGGCCTCGGCCGCCTCGCGCTCCACCGCGCTCGCGCTGTCGGCCGCCTCCGGCGCCGGCTCATCGCCGACCATCCGACTCAGCCCGCCGAGCGCGCCGCCCATGCCCTCCAGCGCCTTGGTCAGCTCGGCCGGCACGATCCAGACCTTGTTCGCGGTGCCGTTGGCGATCTGCGGCAGGGCCTGGAGGTACTGGTAGGCGAGCACCTTCTGGCTCGGGTTCGCCTGGTGGATCGCGTCGAACACGGTCCGGATCGCCTTCGCCTGGCCCTCGGCCTGGAGGATCCGGGCCTGCCGGTCACCGTCGGCCCGCAGCACGGCGGACTGCTTCTCGCCCTCGGCCGTGAGGATCTGCGACTGCTTGTGCCCCTCGGCGGTGAGGATCGCCGCGCGACGGTCCCGCTCGGCGCGCATCTGCTTCTCCATCGAGTCCCGGATGCTCGCCGGCGGCTCGATCGCCTTGATCTCGACGCGGGTGACCTTGATGCCCCACCGGCCGGTGGTCTCGTCCAGCACGCCCGACAGGTGCCGGTTGATCTCCTCGCGGCTGGTCAGCGCGCGCTCCAGGTCGAGCGAACCGATCACGTTGCGCAGCGTGGTGACGGTGAGCTGCTCGATGGCCTGGAGGAAGTTCGAGATCTCGTAGGTCGCCCGGACCGCGTCGACCACCTTGAAGTAGAGGACCGTGTCGATCGAGACGACCAGGTTGTCGGAGGTGATCACCGGCTGCGGCGGGAAGCTGACCACCTGCTCGCGCATGTCGACCTTGGTACGCACCGCGTCGACGAACGGCACCAGGATGTTGAGCCCCGGGTTGAGGGTGCGCTTGTACCTGCCGAGCCGCTCCACCACGTCCTGGCGCTGCTGCGGCACGATCCGCACCGCCTTCGCCAGGGTGATCACCCCGATCAGCGCGATGGCGATCAGCAGGACCGGGATCACAAGTTCCATGTACTCACCTTTTCGCTTCGGGTAGCTCGCCGGAAGGGGAAACGTCGTCCCGCCACACCAGGGCGGTGGCACCCCGCACCTGGATCACCTGCACCCGTTCGCCCGGGGCGAAGTGCTGGCTCGCGTCGTAGGAGCGGGCCTGCCACAGCTCACCGTCGATCTTCACCATGCCCTGCCCGGCGTCGACCCGCTCCAGCACCAACGCCGTGCTGCCCTCGATCGCTTCCACGCCGAAGGCCCGCTCGCCGCTGTCGAGCGCCGAGCGCCGGTGCCTGCGCAGCGTCGGCCGCACCCCCAGCACAGTCAGCGCCGACACCGCGGCGAAGACGATCGCCTGCACGCCCACGGGCGCGCCGAGCGCCGCGGCTCCCGCGGCGGCGAAGGCGCCGGCCGCGAACATGATCAGAAACAGCGCCGTCGTGAAGATCTCGGCGACCGCCAGAACGACACCCAGCACGATCCACAGCACGGCGTCCACCCCCCGATCGTGACACGTCAAAGCACGTGGAGCCCACCGGCGAAGATCAGTAAGCTCGGCGGCACGCCGACGGCCCGCCCGACGGTGCCGCAATCCACGAGGAGAGCCCGTGTCCCTGCTGCCCGAGACCGCCCGCCGGGTCGACGCCCTCGTCGCCGGGGCGCAGTCCGCCGGCCGTACGCCGTCGCTGCTGATCGGCGTGGTGCGGGACGGCGCGCTGACGCACCTCGCCACCGCCGGCGAGCACCCGCGCCCCGACGCCGACCTCCAGTACCGCCTCGGGTCGATCAGCAAGACCATGACCGCCACCCTGGTCATGCAGGAACGCGACGCCGGCCGGCTGGCCCTGGACGACCCGCTGGAGAGGCACCTGCCCGGCACCGGTGTGGGCACGCTCACCCTGCGACAGCTGCTCGGCCACGCGAGCGGCCTGCGCCGCGAGCCGGACGGGCAGTGGTGGGAGCGCGCCGAGGGCGCGGACCTGGCCACCCTGCTGGCCGGGGTCGGCGCCGAGAAGATCGCCTACCCCGCGCACCGCTCCTACCACTACTCCAACCTGGCGTACGGGCTGCTCGGCGGGGTGCTCGAGCGGATCACCGGCACCGGCTGGGCCGAGCTGCTGCGCCAACGCGTGCTGGAGCCGCTCGGCATGCGCCGCACCACGTACGCGGCGACCGAGCCGTTCGCCCGCGGCTACGTCGTGCACCCCTGGCACGACACGCTGCGGGAGGAGCCGCGTACCGACACCGGGGCGATGGCCCCGGCCGGGCAGCTCTGGTCGACCGCCGAGGACCTGGCCCGGTGGGCGGCCTTCCTGGCCGACCCGGCGCCGGAGGTGCTGGCCGCGGACACGCTGACCGAGATGTGCGTCCCGGTGGCGATCAGCGACCTCGACTCGTGGACCGGCGGGCACGGCCTGGGGCTGGAGCTCTACCGGCAGGGCGAGCGGGTGTACGTCGGGCACGGCGGCTCGATGCCCGGCTACGTGGCCGCCCTCGCGGTGCACCGCCCGTCGCGCACCGGCGTGGTCGGCTTCGCCAACTCGTACGGCTTCCGCACCGGCGGGATCGGCGGGCTCGCGCTACGGGTCCTCACCACCGTGCTGGAGGCCGAGCCGGCGTTCCCGCGGCCCTGGCGGCCGGCCGCCACTCCCCCGCCCGCCGAGGTCGACGAGGTGACCGGTCGTTGGTGGTGGATGGGGGCGTCGCTCGACGTCACCTGGGACGCGGCCGCGGGTGAGCTGGTCGCGTACGTGCGCGGCGAGCGGGTGAGCGTGTTCGTCCCCGAGGGGCCCGACCGCTGGCGGGGTCGCTCCGGCCCGGAGAACGGCGAGATCCTGTCGGTGCTGCGCGACGAGGCGGGGCGGGCCGTGGCGCTCGACGTCGCCACCTTCGTCTTCACCCGTACCCCCGACCAGGAGCCCTGACCGCCCACGCTCCGCCCCGCGCCAGCCCGCGGTCCGGGCGCGGGCCGGCCTGCCGCCCCGGGCCGGCCCGCCGCGTCCGTTCCGGGCTGGACGGACGCGCGGGGCCGTCAATCCGACGCGCCGGGCCGGGCCGACGCTCAGGCCGGCTCGGTGACGAAGTCGATCAGTCGTTCCATGGCGTTGATCAGCGGGGTCTCCACGTCGGCGAAGCTGTCGACCCTGGACAGGATGTGCCGCCACATGTCCGCCGGCGTGGCGACCCCGAGCGCCGCGCAGACGCCCTCCTTCCACGGCTGCCCCGGCGGCACCACCGGCCACGCCGGGATGCCCAGCGCCGCCGGCTTCACCGCCTGCCACACGTCGACGTACGGGTGCCCGGTGACCAGCACGTGCGGGGAGGTCACCTTCGCGACGATCCGGCTCTCCTTGGAGCCGGCGACCAGGTGGTCGACGAGCACGCCGAGGCGGCGGCCGGGGCCGGGGGCGAAGTCGCGCACCTCGGCGTCCAGCGCGTCGATGCCGTCCAGCGGCTCCACCACCACGCCCTCGACGCGCAGGTCGTCGCCCCAGATCCGCTCGACCAGGGCGGCGTCGTGGATGCCCTCCACCCAGATCCGGCTGGCCTTGGCGACCTGGGCGCGTACGCCGTCGACGGCGATCGAGCCGGAGGCGGTGCGCCGGCGGGCGGCCGGTGCCGGGGCGCGGGTCGGGCGGCGCAGCGTCACCGGCCGCCCGTCGAGCAGGAACGCGGCCGGCAGCAGCGGGAAGTTGCGCCGCCGACCGTGCCGGTCCTCCAGCACCACCGCGCCGGCCTCGAAGCCGACCACCGCGCCGCAGAAGCCGGAGTCGGCGTCCTCGACCACGAGGTCCGGCTCGGCGTCCACCTCCGGCGTGACCTTCCGCCGCCGCCAGTCCCCGGCCAGCACATCGTTCCCATACCGCCGCCCCATGCCGATCAAGCTAACCCCCCACCCCGCCCCCCGCACCCGACACGCCGACCCCGCCCCTCTCCGCCCCTCTCCGGGGGATCATGCAGTCGTGGCGCCCCGCAAAAAGGGCGGAGATCGACGATCCGCCCACCACAACCGCATGATCGACGGGGTGGCGGGGGCGTGGGCGACGGGGTTGCGGGTGGTCGGAGCGGCAGTCGAGACAGGGGCGGCGGTGACCACGTACCCTTTCGGCATGTCCACCCCCGCAGCGGGCGCGGCCACTCTCACACCGCGCCGGTCCAGCCGGTTCGTTGCCTGGGTACGCGCCTGGCGCGCCGGGCTGGTGCCCTTCGACGAGGTCGCCGACGCCATCGCCGGCGACGAGGAGCACCTGGTCGCCGACGCGCCCGGCACCTGGACCGACGTGCCCCTGCCGCAGGCGCTGCCCACCCTCGCGAAGCTCTCGCCCGACGAGATCCGGCTCGTGCTGCCCGCCCCGGGCGACCCGCGCGGGCTGCCCGGTCCGGGCGACTTCGCCGGCGCGGCGCTGGTCGCCGGTGAGGCGGTCGTCGCCGGGGGCCTCGGGCTGATCCCGCACGTACGCACGCACACATCCGGCTCCGGCGACACCTTCGAGACGGTGCTCTGGCGGGTCTACCCGCTGCCGGCCGACGCCCCGGCCGCCTCCCTCGCGTTGCCCGGCGCGGCCGAGGCGGAGGCGGAGCTGGCGGTGGCCCTGGCCGACACGACCGCCGCGCTGACCCGGCTGGACGTCGCGCAGTGGCGACCCGAGCTGGCCGGGGCGCTGGAGGCGCTGCGCCGACCGGACGGCGCCACCGACCTGCCGCCCGGGTTCGACCCGCGGGCCCGGCGGCTCTTCGCCCGGGCCGCCGTGCTCGACCGGGTGCTCGCGCTGGCCGGGCACGCCGCGCCCGGCGGCGCGATCAACAACTACGAGGCCCAGCAACGCGACGCCGCGCTGCGCCCGCTCACCACCGCCTGCCGGCAGGCCCTGGTGGCCGCCTGCAACGCCCCGCTGCGCCCCTGACGTCGAGCCGCGCCGCCCCGCCTACCGCCGGGCGCGCATCGCCGGTCTCGGCGTGCGCCGGGAGCGGACGGCGCCAACCGCCCGGGCGCCCCACCGCGCCAACCGCCGCGGCCCGGCGACGGTGGCGGTCCTCGGCCACCGCGTGCTGCGGCCGGTCAGGCGAGCAGCGGCCAGGCCCCGGCGCCGACGGCCACGCCGAGGGCCATCCCGACGACCACCTGCGGCAGGGTGTGGGCGCGCAACTCCAACCGCGACCAGCCGAGCGCGACCACCACGGCGACACCGCCCGCTGCCCACGGCCCCCAGAGCGCGATCAGGAACAGCGCGGTCGCCGCGGCGACCGAGGAGTGGATGGACACCTGCCACCACACGGTCACCACCATGGACGGCACCAGGGTGGCCGCCGTCAGCAGGAACAGCGCGGCGGCGGGCCGGGCCCCCATCGCCGCCAGGAGACCGGCGCCGGCGAGCACGCACGCGAGGGACACGGCGAGGGGCAGGTGACGCTGCCGGCGGACCTTGGTGATGTGGCGGTCGGTGAGGCCGCCGCGGCGTACGGCCGTCAGGATCCACGCCATGGGCAGTACGCCGCCGAACAACAGGGCCGTGGCACCGGCCAGCAGCCCCCGCGACAGGGTCGTCGCGGTCTGCACGGCGACCACGACGCCGATGACGGCCAGCAGGATGGGCGGCGAGAGCAGTTCGGACAGTGCCCGGGCGACGAGGCGGGCCCTCGTGGACGCGGGCCCGGCGGCCGGGGGCGCGGTGGGCGCGGTGGTCACGGCGCGGTCACCGCCTCCGCGCTCCTGGTCCGCGGGGCCGCGGTGGCGTGCCGGCGGTACGCCCTGGCGACCAGCTCGAGCCAGCTGATCTCGTCGGCCAGCGTGGTCGCGCCGGCCAGTTCGAGGACGGCGGGTGTGTCGGGCTTGCGGCCGGTGCGCACGGCGTCGAGGGCGTCCCTGATGCACGCCGCGGCGATCTCGGCGCGGGCTTCGTCCCCGGTCAGGCCGGCCCTGGTCGCGCTGGCTTCGGCGGCGGCTTGCACGGCCGGATCGTAGTAGGCGGCGAGGCGCAGCATTCCGTCGGGGATCTCGATGGCGCGGCGTTCGACGAGTTTCGCCAGCCTGCCCGGCCGGAGACCCGGCCGCGCCGGGGGCATCGGGCCGAACAGGATCTCGGGTTCGGCATGGTAGAGCGGCAGCCACAGCTGGTAGAGGTGGCGGTAGGTGCGGCGCAGGCCGATGGCCGTCCAGCCCGCCCTCAGAGTGGGCAGCCAGGACGGCAACGTGAGCCCGATGACCATGAGCAGGGCGCCGGGCGTGGCCAGCAGCGGCGACACCAGGTCCTCCCGGTCGAGCCACGCCAGCGGTCCGGGCATGCGGAGGCCGAGGGCCGACCAGGCGACGTACGCGGCCTTGTAGACGGCGTACGCGACTCCGAGGCTCGCGCCGATCGCGGTGAAGCGCATGCCGGTACGCAGGGGCGCGGCGGGCAGGAACTTCGCCGTGCGATGGGACAGCCGGGCGATCTCGAAGATGGCGCTGCCGAACGTCAGCAGGTAGACCATGAGGTAGAACTGCACGATCGGCTCGTCACCGTAGTGGACGGTCCAGTCGACGCGGTCCTCGTCGACGGGCGCCGCCACGAAGAGGACCGCCATGGTGACGCCGGCGGCGACGTAGGTGACGACCCTGCGGCGGGCTCTCGGGGTCGCCTCCTCGGCGGGGTACGCCACGTACAGGCGCATGACCGTGATGGCCACGCTGAACGCGATCATGCCGAGGTGGGTGGTGACCCGCAGCAGGTTCGGGATGCCGATGGCCTCGTTGACGGGCGTGTAGACGACCGGCGCCGCCGTCGCGATCGAGAGGCCGAGGACGAACAGGCCGGAGACCAACGCCCGCAGGCTCGGGTTGCGCGGGTTCGCGCGCAGGCCACACGCCTTGTACGCGGCTGCGATGATCGACGCCGCCGCTGCGGTGACCATCACGACGTTGACGAGCATGCCGTCGCCTCCGGTGCTAGTGGTGCTCGAGCGCCCTGCTGAGTCGCTCCGCGATCGCCTGCTGGTCCCGCGTCAGTCCGGTGCCCTGGTCCTGCTCCGCCGTGGACTGGCGTTCCCGCACCCGCTCCAGCAGCAGCTCGGCGAAGACCTCGGCCCGCCGCTCCACCCGGTTGCCGTAGCCCCGCCGCCCCAGCAGGGCCTTGATGAGCTCGGGCGGGATGTCGGGGAAGAGCGACCGGGCGTACTCCCGGTCGATGGCCGAGCTTCCGTCGGACGCGTCCCCGTCGGGGTTCGGCTCCAGGTCGAACAGCATGTGGGCGATCTCGTGGGCGAGGACGTGATCGCGGTGGTAGGGATTGGTGTGCGCGGGGACGATGAGGGTGTCGACGTCGCCGACGGCCAGGTAGACCCCGCAGGGCGCGTCGGGGTCGGCCTCGACCGTCCGGGTGACGATGCTCCGGCCGCGCGCCCTGCCGAGCCTGCGGAGGAACTCCTCCGTCTCCCACGGGACGGGGATCAGGGCCTCGATCTCGGCGAGCCGTTCCTCGCACTCGGCCCGCAGGACGTCATCCATCGTGGACGGAACGGTCGGGCCCCTCGTCCGCCGCCATCACCTCGGCGACGCGGAGCACCGCGTCGACCTCGGTCTCGGACAGCCGGCCCGCCGCCTGGATGAGCCGGGTGAGGGCGCGGCGGCCGCGGTCGGTGAACTGGGTGCCGCGCGCGCCGATCCGGGTCACTCCGACCTGCGCCATGGTCAGCAGCAGCTCGACCTGGTCGGCGAGCGCCGGGTTGTCGGCCACGAGCGCGCGCAGTTGGGCCTCGACGTCGCTGTCGTTCCCCAGGCTCGCGAGGAAGTAGGTGGTCGGCACCTCGAAGGCGCGGGCGATCGCCTCCACGAGGTTGAGCCGGGGTTCCGGCCCCTTGCCGTGGCGGAGGTTGGACATGTAGGCCTCGGTGACCGTGGCCAGGCCCGAGCCGTTGACCAACTGGACGACCCGGGCGTTGGTGTACGGCTTGCCGGCCGCGTCGCGTCGCTCGTCGAACAACCGGTTGAGTCGCTCGCGGAAGTCGGGGCGGGGGGCCGGCGGCCCGTCGGGTGTCGGCATCGGCCACCTCTCGTCATCGCTCGGGCGAGCTTAACAGCGATGAATAGAGACGGGCGTCATCGTAACGGCTGTTGACAAATATCGTGTGCGTAAACATAAGATCACTCACCGTTGCAAGTTCACGGGGGCTTGCAGCGGCACAGCTCCTGCCTCCGGGCGCGTCGGAGGTCGCCGGCCGGGCCGGCGCGGCGGTCAGGAGGTCGGGTTCCCGGGGGCCGGGGTGGCGGCGGTCGGGCGGCGGGCCGGGACGCAGCACACCGTCGGGCAGGTGTCCCACATCGGCAGCTCGCCGAGGCGGCGGCGCAGGCCCACCCCGTCCGGGTCGGTCCGCTCCCGGACCAGCTCGCGGACCATCGCCACGAACCGCGGGTCGGTGCCGGGGGTGGCGGCCCGGACGAAGTCCAGCCCGAGCTGCCCGGCCGTCTGGCGCGCCTCGGTGTCCAGGTCCCACACCACCTCGAGGTGGTCGGAGACGAACCCGATCGGGCTGACCACCACGGCGGTGGTGCCGGCCTCGGCCAGCGTGCGCAGGTGGTCGTTGACGTCCGGCTCCAGCCACGGCACCTGCGGCGGGCCGGAGCGGCTCTGCCAGACCAGGTCCCAGGGCAGGTCCGGGGCCGCCGCCGCGTGCACCAGCCGGGCGACCTCGGCGAGCTGCGCCTCGTACCGGCCGCCGTGCGGGCCGGCGTTCGCGGCCATCGAGTTCGGGATCGAGTGCGCGGTGAACACCAGCCGGGTGCTGTCCCGCTTCGCCGGGTCGAGCCGGCCCAGCGCCGACCGCACCGCGTCGACGTGCGGCTCGACGAAGCCGGGGTGGTCCCAGAACTGGCGGAGCTTGTCGATCAGCGGGGCGTCCGGGCCGACCGCCGCGCGGGCGGCGGCGATGTCCTCCTGGTACTGCCGGCAGGAGGAGTAGCCGCCGAAGGCGCTGGTCACGAACGCCAGGGCGTGGGTGACGCCGTCGTCGCGCATCTGCGCCACCGTGTCGGCGAGCATCGGGTCCCAGTTCCGGTTGCCCCAGTAGACGGGCAGGTCGACGCCGTTGGCGGCGAAGTCCTCGCGGACCGCCGCGAGCAGTTCCCGGCACTGCTGGTTGATCGGGGAGACGCCACCGAAGTGCTGGTAGTGCTCGGCGACCTCCGCCAGCCGCTCCGGCGGCACGCCCCGCCCCCGGGTCACGTTCTGCAGGAACGGCATCACGTCCTCGGGCCGTTCCGGTCCGCCGAAGGACACCAGGACCACCGCGTCGTACGCCATGGCCCCATTCTTCCCCGGTCGCCGTCTGCGCCGGGCAAGGCCCCCTGGCCCGGGGGCACGGAAGGGCCCCTGCCGCGCCGGGGGCGTCGGCAGGGGCCCTTCCGTGAGACGTCAGGCGCCGATGGCGTGGTAGCCGCCGTCGACGTGCACGATCTCGCCGGTGGTGGCCGGGAACCAGTCGGACAGCAGCGCCAGGCAGGCCCGCGCGGCCGGCTCCTGGTCGGTGAGGCTCCAACCCAGCGGCGCGCGCTCGGCCCATGCCTCCTCGAACTGCTCGAAGCCGGGGATCGACTTGGCGGCGATGGTGCGTAGCGGCCCGGCGGCGACCAGGTTGCTGCGGATGCCCTGCTTGCCCAGGTGCAGCGCCAGGTAGCGGGAGGCGGACTCCAGCCCGGCCTTGGCCACGCCCATCCAGTCGTAGACGGGCCACGCCTTCGTGGCGTCGAAGGTCAGGCCGACCACCGCGCCGCCCGCGGACATCAGCGGCAGCGCCGCCATGGCCAGCGACTTGTAGGAGTACGTGGAGACGTGCAGCGCGGTCGCCACGTCCTCCCAGGGGGCGTCGAGGAAGCCACCGCCGAGGCAGCTCTGCGGGGCGAAGCCGATGGAGTGCACCACCCCGTCCAGGCCGTCGACGTGCTCGCGCACGCGGTCGCCGAGCCCGGCGAGGTGGTCGGCGTCGGTCACGTCCAGCTCGATCACCGGGGCGGGCTCGGGCAGCCGCCTGGCGATCCGCTCCACCAGGGAGAGCCGACCGTAGCCGGTGAGCACGACCTGTGCCCCGTTCTCCTGGGCGAGCTTCGCCACCGAGAAGGCGATCGAGGCGTCGGTGATGACGCCGGTGACCAGCAGCCGCTTACCGGCGAGCAGTCCGGACATGCAGGGATTCCTCCGTAGTTCTCAGTGACCGCTTGTCAGTGACCCATGCCGAGGCCGCCGTCGACGGGGATGACGGCGCCGGAGACGTAGCCGGCGGTGTCGCCGGCCAGCCAGGTGACCACGCCCGCGATCTCGTCCGGCTGGGCGAACCGGTTGGCGGGGATGAGCTTGCGGTACTCGCTCCTGCGGTCCTCGGGCAGGCCGGCGGTCATGTCAGTCTCCACGTAGCCGGGCGCGACCACGTTCGCGGTGATGTTGCGGCTGCCCAGCTCGCGGGTGATCGAGCGGGCCACGCCCACCAGGCCGGCCTTGCTCGCCGCGTAGTTGACCTGGCCGGGGCCGCCGTAGAGGCCGACCACCGAGGAGATGAAGATCATGCGGCCCCACTTCGCGCGCAGCATCTTCCCCGAGGCGCGCTTGGCGCACCGGAACGCGCCCGTCAGGTTGGTGTCCAGCACGCGGGTGAACTGCTCCTCGGACATCCGCAGCAGCAGCGTGTCGTCGGTGATCCCGGCGTTGGCGACGAGCACCTCCACCGGCCCGAGCTCGGCCTCGACCGCGGTGAACGCCGCGTCGACCGAGTCCGAGTCGGTCACGTCGCAGCGGACCCCGAACAGCCCCTCGGGGGGCTCGCCGCTGCGGTGGGTCACCGCCACCCGGTCACCCTGCGTGGCGAAGGCCTGCGCGATGGCCAGGCCTATCCCCCGGTTGCCGCCGGTCACCAGGACGGTGCGGGCCACGTTTCCCCCTGTAGTTCAGTGATCTCCCGGTCGGTCGGAGCCTAGGCGTTACCGGCAGGTAAGCGCTAACGCCGCGCACGTCCGGGCCGGCGGGGCGTCGTCCGCCGCCGGCCCTTCCAGCCCCGCCCCGCCGGCGACGCGGCGGGCCCGTCGGAGGAGGCCCGTCCGGCCGCTCGGCCGAGTGCGGGAACGGAGCCCGGCGGGTGTACGATGATCCGCGTTTGCGGGCCGCGTGGTCCGCGTTCCGGGCCCCGCCGACCGCAGGAGGTGATCGCTGTGCGAGATAGCGATCCTCCCAGTCGTGGCCGGGCCGATCGTCAGCCCCGCTGAGCCACGACTCAGCAGGTGAGCTGACCCAGCTCCGCTCCCCGCCTCCGCCCGGTCACCGGCCCCGCGCCGGGTGACCGTGCCGCGCCGCCCGCCGACCCGGGCGGCCCGCCGGGAGCCGCCCGGTCACGACTTCGTGTGCGCGTCCTGATCCACCCCCTGCGGTCCGCCCCCGCACGCGCGGACCGTCCAGTCGCCACCCGGAGCCGTCCATGAGCCGCTACGTCGCCCCGCTGGGCTTCACCCTCGCCGCCGTCTGGGTGGCCGTCGTCTTCGTCCTGGCCGGCGGCGGCGCCCACTGACCGCCACCGGCCGTCCCCCGCGCTGACCGCCACCGGCCGGCCCTCGCGCGTCAGAGCATCCGCGAGGACCACAGCAGGTTGAGGGCGCCGGCGCAGAGCGCCAGCAGCAGGGCGGCCCCCGCGTACCAGTGGGTGACCTCGCGGGGTTCCGTGCGGAACCCGATCGAGCTGCCCATGTCCTGGTAGACCTGCTTCAGCTCGGTCACCGAGGCCGCCTCGTAGAAGTAGCCCTCGGTGGCCTCGGCGAGGTCGGCCAGGGCCAGCCGGTCCACCGGCACCCGTTGCAGCTGACCGCCGATGTCCACCTGCCCCGAGTCGGTGCCGAAGGCGATGGTGGAGACCGGCACGTTCGCCGCCTGCGCGGCCGTGGCCGCCTCCTCCACCGACCGGCCCGAGGTGCGGTACCCGTCGGAGAGCAGCACGATGCGGGCCGGCGGGATCCCCGCCGCGCCGTCGGCCGGAACCGACCGGATCGCCTCCAGGCAGGTGAAGACCGCCTCCCCGGTCGCCGTCGCCTCCGCCAGCACCAGCCCGTCGATCGCGCTGGTCACCGCGCTGCGGTCCTTGCCCGGCGGCACCAGCACGTTCGCCGACTTGGCGAAGGAGACCAGCCCCAGGTTGTAGCTCTCCGGCAGCTCGCCGACGAACTGCTTGGCCGCCTCCTGCGCCGCCTCCAGCCGGTTCGGCGCCACGTCGTCGGCCTGCATGGAGAGCGACACGTCGATGGCGAGCATCACGGTGGCCCGCTCCAGCGGCTCCCGGGTGTCGACCGACGGCCGGGCCAGCGCGGTAGCCAGCACCAGCAGGCAGAGCAGGAACGCCGTCGCCGGGACGTGCCGCCGCCAGCCCAGCCCCTTCGGCGCCAGGGTGCGCAGCAGGTCCACGTTGGTGAACCGCAGCGCGTACGCCCGGCGGTGCAGCTGCCGCCAGACGTAGAGCGCGGCGAGGGCGAGCACCGGCAGCACGGCCAGCAGCCACCACGGTTGCAGAAAGCGGATCATCGTGTCGTCCCCCTGGTGCGCGCGTGCCGCTGCGCGGCCACGAAACGCACCATGTCGAGCAGCCAGTCTCGGTCCGTACGCAGTCGCAGGTGGGCCGCACCCGCGCCGCGCAACGCCGTGGAGATCTCCGCCCGCTGGGCGGCCGCCGCCTCGGCGTAGCGGTGGCGCAGCCGCGGGTCGGCGGTCTGCACCTCGTGCAGCTCGCCGGTCTCCGGGTCGACCACGGGCAGCACCCCGACGTCGGGCAGCTCCAGCTCCCGGGGATCGACCACCTCGATCGCCACCACGTCGTGCCGGACGCGCAGCTTACGCAGCGGTCGGGCCCACCGGTCCGGCGGGGCGAGGAAGTCGGAGATGACCACCGCCACGCCGCGCCGCCGGGGCGGGCGGTTGAGCATGTCGACCAGGGCGCCCAGGTCGCTGCGGCCGGGTCGGATCTCGGTGCCGGCGATCGCCCGCAGCAGCGCCTGGGCCTCCTTGCGGCCGGAGCGCGCGGGCAGCCGGGTGTAGACGTCCGGGCCGGCGACCGGCGGCGCCGCGCGCCACCGGCGGGCCGGCGCGCTCGCGGCGCCGCCGCTGCCGATCACCGCGCCGATCCGGTTGCCGCCCCGGACGGTCAGGTGGGCCAGCGCCGCCGCGGCGGCCACCACCACGTCGCGCTTGAGCCACCGGCCGGTGCCGAAGTCCAGGCTCGCCGAGAGGTCCACCGCCAGCCACGTCTCCAGTTCCCGGTCGGCCACCGTACGCCGCACGTGCGGCGTCGTCGTGCGGGCGGTGACCGGCCAGTCCATCCGGCGTACGTCGTCGCCGGGGCGGTACTCCCGGGACTCCCCCGCCTCGCTGCCCGGCCCGGGCAGCAGACCGGCGTAGTCGCCCTGGAGCAGGCCATCGAGTTTGCGGGTGACCATCAGTTGCAGCCGCGACAGGACGGCTTCGGTGCGGTCGGAGGGGACGTCGGCGGGCCGACGGGCGGGTGAGGTCACGGGCGCTGCCCGGGCCAACCGGCGCCCGGCGGCGCGGCGGTCGGCGTGGGGGTGGCCTGCTGCCGGGGCGCGACCGAGGGCAGCGGGATGGTGGACATCACCCGGTGCACCACGTGGTCGGCGGGCACGTCGTCGGCGAGCGCGTCGTAGCTGAGCACGAGCCGGTGGCGCAGGATGTCCGGCGCGATGTCCTGCACGTCCTGCGGCAGGGCGTAGTCCCGGCCGCGCAGCAGCGCCAGCGCGCGGGTGGCCCGGACCAGGCCGAGCGAGGCGCGCGGGCTGGCGCCGTACTGGATGAGCTGGGCGACGTCCGGCATCCCGTGCTCCGCCGGGGCGCGGGTGGCCAGCACCAGCCGGACCGCGTAGTCGACCAGGGCGTTGTGCACGAAGACCTGGTCCGCCTTGCGTTGCAGGGCGATCAGGTCGGGGGTGGTGAAGACCGGCGCCGGCTGCGGCGGGGCGACCCCCATCCGGTAGACGATCTCCCGCTCCTCGGCGTCGGTCGGGTAGCCGACGACGATCTTCATGAGGAAGCGGTCCCGCTGGGCCTCGGGCAGCGGGTAGACGCCCTCCTGCTCGATCGGGTTCTGCGTCGCCATCACCAGGAACGGGTCGGGCACCCGGTGGGTCTCGCCGCCGATGGAGACCTGCCGCTCGCTCATCACCTCCAGCAGCGCCGACTGCACCTTGGCCGGCGCCCGGTTGATCTCGTCGGCGAGCAGGAAGTTGACGAACACCGGGCCCAGCTCGACGTCGAACTTCTCGCTCGACTGCCGGTAGATGCGGGTGCCCATGATGTCGGCGGGCACCAGGTCGGGGGTGAACTGCACCCGGGCGAAGGAGCCGCCGACCACCCTCGCGAGGGTCTCCACCGCGAGGGTCTTCGCCACCCCGGGCACGCCCTCCAGCAGGCAGTGGCCCCGGGCGAGCAGCGCGACGAACATCCGCTCCACCATCCGGTCCTGCCCGACGATCACCCGTTTGATCTCGAACAGCGCCCGCTCGACAAGGGTCGCGTCCTCGGCCGGCGTGGTCACCGGGTCGGGTGTCTCCGGGCCCGTCCCGTTCGGCGTCGGGGCGTCGGGCGTGGTCGGCTGGGCCACCGGTCCTCCACAGCATGATCGGTTGTCGCGCGGCGTGGTGCGTATCAAGACTCGCATGCCCGGCTGAGTGCCGAGGTGGGGAGAAGCCGATTTTCGCCGCGCCGTCCCCGGGGCCGTATCGCGGGCCCGCCACGCCGTCGCGCGGCGCGGAATCGCCGATCACGGGTGGACACGGACGGGCCCGGCGCGTGTACCATTCACCCCGTCGCCGGGCGGCTCCCCCCGTGGCCGCCCGGCGCTCAAACTTCCGGTGCCGCCACCGCCCTAGACTGGCCGGGATGAGCACCCCCCTCCCCGCCGACGAGCCGCTGGTCTGCTCGTCCCGCGGCTGCCGCTCCCCCGCCCACTGGGCACTCCGGTGGAACAACCCCCGGCTGCACGACGCCGACCGACGCAAGACCTGGCTCGCGTGCACCGAGCACCGTGCCACCCTCGGCGACTTCCTCGACGCCCGTGGCTTCCTGCGGGAGGTCGTACCGGCCCCCGGATCGCCTACGCTCGAAGGGTGAGCGCGCACAACGGATTTCCCCGGTGAGCGGTGACGGGTCCGCCGGCCCGCCGCCGGCGTCGCCCCTCCCGCCGGCGGGCCCCCTGGAGCCGTGGCCGGACACCGTCCGCTGGCAGTCGGTCTCGTCCGACCTGATCTGGGTGGAGCTCATCCGCCTGGCGATGGTGCTGGTCGTCCTCGCCCTCGGGCTGGGCGTCGGCTGGGCGCTCAGCGGCAGCGGGTTCCTCGGCGCAGCGCTCGGCGTGCTGCTGCTGTTCGGCGTCCTGCGGGGCATGACGATCGTCCGCGCCGTACGGGCCTGGGGCTACGCGGAGCGCGAGGACGACCTGCTGGTCCGGCACGGGCTGCTGGTGCGGCGGCTCTCCATCGTGCCGTACTCGCGGATGCAGTTCGTGGACGTCAGCGCGGGGCCGCTGGAGCGCGCGTTCACGCTCGCCACCGTGCAGCTGCACACGGCCGCGGCGGCCAGCGACGCCCGGGTGCCGGGGCTGCGCCCCGCGGAGGCGTCCCGGCTGCGCGACCGGCTCACCGCGTTGGGCGAGGACCGGGCGGAGGGCCTGTGAGCGACCCGGCCGGCCGGGGCACGGACCATC
The DNA here is from genome assembly GCF_040640035.1 of Micromonospora sp. NPDC023633. Taxonomy (NCBI): domain Bacteria; kingdom Bacillati; phylum Actinomycetota; class Actinomycetes; order Micromonosporales; family Micromonosporaceae; genus Micromonospora; species Micromonospora sp. NPDC023633. Next base: position 26,860 of record NZ_JBFABB010000095.1, read on the forward strand.
CCGGGCCGGCTCCGGCGGAGCCCGGTGCCCCACCGGTAACGGCCCGACCCGTCGCGGCGGGGACCGCCGCTTCCCCCGGGCCGGCGGGGGGCGCGGAGCCGCGGCAGCGGCTGCACCCGCTCAGCCCCGCCCTGCACGGCGCCAAGTCCCTGGTCGTGGTGATCGCCGGCCTGTCCTGGTCGACGCTGTCGCGGGTCGGCTTCGGCTGGTTCGCCCTGATGGCGGTCGTGCTGGCCCTGGGTGCCACCGTGCTGGCGGTCGTCAGCTGGTACTACACCGGCTACCACGTGGTCGGCCGCGAGCTGCGGGTGTACGAGGGGCTGATCTGGCGGCGCACCCGGGCGATCCCGCTGGAGCGGCTCCAGGCCGTCGAGGTGGTCCGCCCGCTGCTCGCCCAGCTCACCGGCCTGGCCGAGCTGCGGCTGGAGGTGGTGGGCGGGGGCAAGACGGAGGCGCCGCTGGCCTACCTGAGCGTCGCCGAGGCGACCGCGCTGCGCCAGCGGCTGCTCGCGATCGCCGGGCGGGTCGCGGCCGAGACGAGCGCGCCGTCGCCGGCCGAGGTGGCCGCGGGCCCGACGGGCACGCCGGCGCCACCGCCCGGCCGGCCGCTGCACGCCGTGCGGAACAACGACCTGCTGGTCAGCCAGCTGCTGACCCCGCAGGCGTTCATGATCCCGTTCGGCGTCGCGTTCGTGGTGGCGCAGTTCCTCTCCGAGGACTCCTGGTCGTTCATCGCGGTGGCGAGCACCCTCACCGCCATGGCGGGCGTGCTGCTGCAACCGGTGCGGCGGGTGCTCGACGACTGGAACTTCCGGCTCGCCCGGGACGAGGGCACGCTGCGGATCCGCAACGGGCTGCTGGAGACCCGCGCGCAGACCGTGCCGCTGGACCGGGTGCAGGCCGTCGGGGTGACCTGGCCGCTGCTGTGGCGGGTCAAGGGCTGGCTGCGGCTGCGGCTGGAGGTCGCCGGCTACTCCGCCGGCGAGGCCGACGAGCGCAACCGGCCGGACCGCCTGCTCCCCGTCGGCGACCTGGCGACCGGCGAGGCGATCGTGGCCGAGGTGCTGCCCGGGGTGCGGCTGGCCGCGCTGCCGTTGAGCCCGCCGCCGACGCGGGCCCGCTGGCTCAACCCGCTGAGCCGGGGCGTGCTCGGCGCCGGGCTCGACACCCGGGTCTTCGCCGTCCGGTCCGGCCTGCTCACCCGGCAGCTGGCGCTCGTGCCGTACGCCCGGATCCAGAGCGTGCGGGTCGTGCAGGGGCCGGCGCAGCGGCGGCTGCGGCTGGCGACGGTGCACGCCGACACCGCCGGCGGCGCCGGCGCGGCCCCCCGCGACCGGGACCTCGCC
>NZ_JBFABB010000096.1:0-28045 GCF_040640035.1 Micromonospora sp. NPDC023633
GCCGTGGCGCCGGCCCGCCCCGCGAAGCCCGGGCGGGCGGGATCAGGCCGGCGCCGCGGCGGGGGTCTGGGCGTGGATGAGGAAGCGCAGCGACCGGGCGTCGGTGAAGCACTCCCGCATCGGCCGGACCAGGTCCCGGTGCTCCGGGCTGCGTTCCCACGCCTCGAAGTCGGCCAGGCTCGCCCACTCGCTGGTGATCAGCCACTGCTCCGGGTCGGCCGACGAACGGCAGACCTGGTCGACGAGGTGCCCGGGCACGCCGCCGGCCACCAGGTGCCGGACCGCCTCGTACGCGGCCAGGAACGCCTCCGTGCGCTCGTGCGGCACCCGCACCAGGAAGACCACCCGCGCCCGCTGTCCGCCCGCGCCGGCTCCGCGCTGCGCCCCGACCCGGGACCCGCCGGGCGTCGTACCGGTGACCTGCTCGCTCACGGCGTCGCTCCCCTCTGCGGCGCGGCCCCGCGCAGGACCAGCGCACTGTTGAAACCGTCGAAGCCGCGGGCGCAGACCAGCGCCAGCCGGCTGCGCGGTCGCCGGTGCTCCCGCAGGAAGCCCAGCTCGCAGCCCTCGGCCACCTCGTCCGGCCCGGCGGAGGCCGGCAGCGTGTCGTGCCCGAACGCGAGCAGTGCGGTCGCCACGTCCAGCGCCGAGCCGCCCTGGTGGGCGCGGCCGGTCAGCGGCTTCTGGGTGCTCACCGGGGGCGGCCGGTCGCCGAAGACGGCGCGCAGCGCGGCGGCCTCGCTGCGGTCGTAGCGGGGCACGCCGAGCGCGTCGGGCAGCACCACGTCGACCGTCTCCGCCCCGACGCCGGCCCGGTCCAGGGCCAGCCGCATCGCGCGGGCGTACTGCACGGGGTCGCCGGCCGTGTCCGCTGCGGTGTGGACGGCGTCGTGGGTGGCGCCCCAGCCGGTCACCTCGCCGTACACGCGGGCGCCCCGGGACAGCGCGTGACCCAGCTCCTCCACCACGAACACCGCGCCGCCCTCGGCGGGCAGGTAGCCGCTGGCGGCGGCGTCGAACGGCCGGTACGCCCGCTCCGGGTCGGACACGTCGCTGAGCAGCCCGGAGCGCAGCTGGCAGGCCAGGGCGTACGGGCTCAGCGGGCACTCGGTCGCCCCCGCGATCACCACCGGCGTGCCCCGGCGCACCGCCCGCGCGGCGTGCGCCAGGCTGTCCAGCCCGCCGGCCGCCTCGGCGACCAGCACCCCGCACGGCCCCTTGAACTGGTGGTGGATGGAGAGCTGGCCGACGCTGGCCGCGTAGAACCAGGCGATCGACTGGTACGCCCCCACCGTGCGCGACGGCCCGCCCCAGAGCCGTTGCAGCTCGCGCTGCCCGAACAGGTTCCCACCGGAGGAACTGGCCAGGGCCACCGCGTACCCGTACGGGTCGGGGGCCCGCTCGGGCAGGCCGGCGTCGGCCAGCGCCAGCCGGGTGGCGGCGAAGCCGAGGTGCGTCCACCGGTCGGTCTGCACCAGCCGACGGTTGTCGGCGTACGCGGCGGCGTCGAAGCCGGGCACCTCCCCGCCGTACCGGGTGGGGTAGCCGGCGGGGTCGAACAGGGTGATCGGTCCGGTGCGGCGGGTGCCGGCCAGCACGGTACGCCAGTGCGCGTCCACGCCGATCCCGCTCGGCGCGACGACGCCGATGCCGGTCACCACGGCCCGCGCGGTCACGCGCGCACCCGCCCGGGCAACCGGCGGAACACCATCGCCGATTGGAAGCCGCCGAACCCGCTGCCCACCGAGAGCGCCACGTCGACGGGCAGCTCCCGCGCCTCGTTCGGGACGTAGTCCAGGTCGCACTCCGGGTCGCGGGTGCTCCAGTTGGCCGTCGGCGGCACCACGCCGAACTCGACGGCCAGGGCGCACGCGGCCATCTCGATCGAGCCGATCGCGCCGAGCGAGTGCCCGACCATCGACTTGATCGAGCTGATCGGCACCCCGTACGCGGCCTGCCCCAGCGCCCGCTTGAACGCGGCGGTCTCGTGCCGGTCGTTCTGCCGGGTGCCCGAGCCGTGGGCGCTGATGTAGGAGACCTGCTCGGGGGCGATGCGGCCCTGCCTCAGCGCGGCCGAGATGGCCAGCCCCATCTCCAGCCCGTCGGGTCGCAGCCCCGTCATGTGGTAGCCGTTGCTGCGGCTGGCGTAGCCGGCCACCTCGCAGTAGACGTGCGCCCCGCGGCGCCGGGCGTGCCCGGCCTCCTCCAGCACCAGCACCGCCGCGCCCTCGGCGAGGACGAAACCGTGCCGGTCGGCGTCGAAGGGACGCGAGGCGTGCGCCGGGTCGTCGTTGTCCGGGCTGGTCGCCTTGATCGCGTCGAAGGAGGCGACGGTGACCGGGGAGATCGGCGAGTCGGCGGCCCCGGCCAGCACGATGTCGGCCTCGCCGTCGGCGATGAGCTGGTGGGCGTACCCGATCGCGTCGATGCCGGAGGTGCAGCCGGTGGAGACCACCTGCGCGGGGCCGTGCAGCCCGTGCCGGCACGCCACGTCCGCGGCGAGGCTGCTGGGCACGAGCGCCTGGTAGAGGTACGGGCCGCCGCGTTCGGCGTCGACCAGCCACCGGCGGCCGGTGTCGCTGACCGTGACGTACTCCTGCTCCAGGGCGGTGGTGCCACCGACGGCGGTGCCGAGCACCACGCCGGTGCGGTCCCGCTCGGCGTCGGTGAGCTCCAGGCCGGCGTCGGCGACGGCCTCGGCGGCGCAGGCGAGGGCGAACTGCACGTACCGGTCGGCGCGCCGCAGCTCGACCCCGGTGAGGCCGGCGGCGACCGGGTCGAAGTCGCACTCGGCGGCGATCTGGGACCGGAACGCCGACGGGTCGAAGAAGGTGATCCGTCGCGTCGCCGTCCGCCCCTCGGTGATCGTCTTCCAGAACCGGTCCCGGCTGGCGCCGCCGGGGGCGACCACCCCGACGCCGGTCACCACCGTGCGGCGCCCGGTCACGACGCCACCTCGGTTCGCGACTGCGGGGCTCGCAACCCCGGCTCACTCCTCGCGCTCACGACCCGCCTCGCTGTTCGACCAGCTCGGTGTCGACGTGGCCGAGTTCGGGCCGGGGCGCCAGCGGCCCGAGGTGGAAGACCACCTCGGCCGGCTCGTCGCCGGTGTTGCGCAGCCGGTGCCGCACGTTGCGCGGCACGAACAGCGCCTCGCCGGCGGTCAGCGGCACCGGCTCGTCGTCCAGGTCCACGGTGATCGTGCCCCGGGCGACGTAGAGGAACTCCTCGCTGTAGGGGTGGTAGTGCTCGGCGATCCGCTCCCCCGGGCGCAGCGTCGCCACCCCCATGAAACCCGAGGTGCTGCCGACGGTCTTCGGGCCGAGCAGCACCCGCAGCTCGCCGCCGCGGCGGCTGTCCGGCACGACGTCGGCGGCGGCGACGAGCCGCAGGGTGCGCTCACTCATCGCCGGCTCCCGTCGCCGGGTCGGCGCCGGCCAGCCGCTCGATCTTCTCCTTGATGACGGCGAGCTGCACCGCGCTGTTGGCGTTGATCCGGTCGGTCATGCCCGCGTCGTCCACCGGCGCGGTCGGCTTCATCGCGAAGTCCTGCACCCACGTCATCCGGGTGCCGCCGGGCTCCTCGGCGTAGCGCCAGTGGATGCGCATGTACTCGAACGGCCCGGTCTCCACCCGCCGGGCGCTGACCTGCCGGTTGGCCGGATCGGCGGTGCGTTCGCTGACCCAGCTCCACACCGTGCCGTTCTCGTCGGGGTGCATGGTGAGCCGGAACCGCACGGTGTCGCCGTCGCGGTGCAGGATGTCCGCCCGGGCGTACTCGGTGAACAGCTGCGGCCAGTTGGCGACGTCGTTGGTGACGTCCCACACCAGCGGCAGCGGCGCGGCGATGAGGACGCTGTTCTCGGTGTGCCCGGGCGTCTCGGCGCCGCGGGCGACCAGCTCGGCCACGCCCGCGATGCTGAGCTGCCCGGCCTGCTCGGGGATCCGCACCTGCCACCGGTCGGCGACCACGGCGGAGAGTTCGAGCAGCGCCAGCGAGTCCATGCCGAGTTCCTCCAGGGACGCGGCCGGGGCGCGGGCGGCGGCGTCGGCGTCCAGCCCGCAGTTGGTTACCAGGATGTCGGTGATCTCGGCGGTCAGGGGACGGCCATGGGTGACGGTCATCGGAGCCTCCTGTGGTGTGCGTCGGGCGGGCCGGCGAGCAACTGGTCGACCAGGCCGGTGGAGTAGCGGCCCTTGCGGAACCCGGCGTCGTCGAGCACCCGCCGGACGAACGGGATGGTGGTGCGGACCCCGGGGCCGGCGATGTCGAATTCGTCGAGGGCGCGTTCCAGCCGGTTGAGCGCGAGCTCCCGGTCCGGCGCCCAGACCGCCACCTTGGCCAGCAGGGAGTCGTAGTGCGGGCCGAACAGGTAGCCGGCGTGGCCGTGCGTGTCGACCCGGGTGAACGGGCCGCCGGGCGGGACGAAGCGGTCCAGCCGGCCGGGCGTCGGCGCGAAACCGCGGTCCGGGTCCTCCACGTTGACCCGGCACTCGATGGCGACCCCGTGCGGCCGGATGTCCTCCTGCCGCCAGCGCAGCGGCACCCCGGCGGCGATGTGCAGCTGCTCGTGCACCAGGTCGATCCCGGTGATCATCTCGGTGACGGGATGCTCGACCTGGATCCGACAGTTGATCTCCAGGAAGTGGAACCGCTCGTCGGGGTCGACGAGGAACTCCACGGTGCCGGCGCCGGTGAAGCCGGCGTGCAGGGCGCCGCGCAGGGCGCACTCCGCGATGGCCTCCAGGGTGCCGGCCGACAGCGCCGGGGCCGGGGCCTCCTCCACCAGCTTCTGGTGCCGGCGCTGCACCGAACAGTCCCGGGTGCCCAGGTGCACGCCGTTGCCGTGGGAGTCGCACAGCAGCTGCACCTCCACGTGCCGGGCGCCGGTCAGGTACCGCTCCACGTACACCCGGTCGTCGCCGAAGGCCGCCTGGGCGGCGGCCCGGGTCCGCGCGTACGCCCGGGGCAGCTCCGCGGGGGTGGTGACCACCGTCATGCCCCGGCCCCCACCGCCGGCCGCCGCCTTGACGATCACCGGGTAGCCCACCTCGGCGGCCACCTCCGCCGCCGCGGCGGCGGTGGGCACCGGCGCGACGCTGCCCGGCGGCAGGGGCAGCCCGGCCCGGCGCATCAGCGCCCGCGCGGAGGACTTGTCGGCCAGCACGGACATCACCTCCGGCGGCGGGCCGATGAAGACCAGGCCGTTGTCGGCGCAGATCTCCGCGAAGTCGGCGTCCTCCGAGAGGAACCCGTAGCCGGGGTGCACCGCCTGCGCGCCCACCTGCCGGGCCGCCTCCACGATCGCGGCGGCGTTGAGGTAGCTGCGGCGGCTGGCCGGCGGCCCGATCCGCACGGCCTGGTCGGCCAGGCGCACGGCGGCGGAGTCGGCGTCCGCCGTGGAGTAGACCACCGCCGTACGCACGCCCAGCTCGCGGCAGGCACGCAGCACCCGCAGGGCGATCTCCCCCCGGTTGGCGATCAGCACCTTCTCGAACATCGCGGCCCGCCCCTCAGACCGGATCCAGCGCGAGCAGCGGCTGGTCGTACTCGACCGGCTGGCCGTCGGCGGCGAGGACCTCGGCGACCCGGCCGCCCCGGTCGGCGGTCACCTCGTTCATCAGCTTCATCGCCTCGACGATGCCGATGACCTGCCCGGGACGGACCAGGTCGCCGACGGCGACGAAGGGCGCGGCGCCCGGCTCCGGCGCGCGGTAGAACGTGCCGACGATGGGCGACCGCACGGCGTACCGGTCCGGCGGCGACGCGACGGCCGGCGGGGGCGCCGGGCTCACCGCGGCGGGCGCGGCACCGGCGGGCGCGACGCCGTGCCACTCCACCTCCAGCACCGTGTCCCCGCTGCGCAGCCGTATCCGCCGCAACGGGCCGGCGAGCTCGGCGGCGAGGTGGCGGGCCTGCCGCCGCAGCCCGGCCAGCACGACGTCCACCCCGTGCCCCGCCTCCACGCCGGGCGCCGTCTCCGCGTCGGATGCCCGAGCCGCGTCGGATGCCCGAGCCGCGTCGGGTGCCGAGGGCGGGGCGTCGACCGGGGTCCCGCCGGCGCTCACCGGGCACCCGCCCGGGCACCGAGGCGGGCGGCGCCGAAGCGCCGGAAGCGCTGCCGCCGGCGGCGCACCAGCGTGGCGGGCGGCACGTCGAGCAGCGGCAGCAGGTGCGCCAGCACCGCCTCGCGCAACGCCCGGGCGGCGGCCTGCGGGTCGTGGTGGGCGGCCGGGGCCGGCTCGGGGACGAGGTCGTCGACGATCCCGAGCCGGCACAGGTCGGGGCCGGTCAGTCGCAGCGCGCGGGCCGCCTGCGGGGCCGCTCCCCGGTCCGGCCAGAGGATGGCCGCGCAGCCCTCCGGGCTGATCACCGAGTAGACGGCGTGCTCAAGCATGAGCACCCGGTCGGCCACCGCGAGGGCCAGCGCGCCACCGCTGCCACCCTCGCCGGTGATCACGGCGACGACGGGGGTGGGCAGCACGGTCAGGGCGAGGATGTTCTCCGCGATGGCCGCCGCCTGGCCCTGCTCCTCGGCCCGCACGCCGGGATCCGCCCCGGGCGTGTCGACCAGGGTGACCACCGGCAGGCCGAGACGGGCGGCGAGGCGCACCAGCCGCAGCGCCTTGCGGTGCCCCGCCGGACTGGCCATGCCGAAGTTGCGCCCGACCAGCTCGGCGGTGGTGTGTCCCTTCTGGTGCCCGATCACCATGACGGGCCGGCCGTCGAGCCGGGCCAGCCCGCCCACCACGGCCGGGCAGTCCGCGCCGAGCCGGTCGCCGTGCAGCTCGACGAAGCCGTCGAACGCCGTCTCCAGGTAGTCCAGCGTGGTCGGACGGCCCGGGTGCCGGGCCAGCCGTACCGTCTCCCAGGCGTCGCCGCCCGGGGCCGCCGTCGTCGTCGCGGCCCCGCCGGCCGGCCGCGCCACCAGCGGCGACGGTTCCTGCCGGGGTACGCCGGGACGGGACGCGGGCCGCCGCCCGGCCCGGGCGGCGGCGAGCAGCGCCACCAGCCGGCCCCGCAGGGCGTGCCGGGGCACCACCATGTCGACCTGGCCGTGCCGGAGCAGGAAGTCGGCGGTCTGGAAGCCCTCCGGCAGGTCCCGGCCGGTCACCTGCCGGATCACCCGGGGACCGGCGAAGCCCATCCGCGCGCCGCTCTCGGCGAGCACCACGTCGGTGTTGGTGGCGAACGAGGCGGCCACGCCCCCGTACGTCGGGTCGGTGAGCACGCTGACGGTGAGCAGGCCGGCCTCCCGCAGCGCGGCGATCGCCTGGCTGACCGTCGCCATCTGCATCAGCGACAGGGCGCCCTCCTGCATCCGCGCCCCGCCGGAGGCGGTGACCAGGACCAGCGGGACCCCGTCGGCCAGGGCCCGCTCGGCCGCCAGGGTGATCAGCTCCCCGACGACGCAGCCCAGGCTGCCGCCGAGGAACCGGAAGTCCATCACGGCGAGCGCGCACGGGTGCTGCCCGACGGTGGCGGTACCGCAGACGACCGCCTCGGCCAGCCCGGTGCCGGCCCGCGCCGCGGTGAGCCGGTGCGGGTACGGCAGCAGGTCGACGAAGCCGATCGGGTCGACCTCGGCCGGCCGTTCGGGCAGGGCGGTGAACGACCCCGGGTCGACGAGCTGGAGCAGCCGCTCGGGCGCGTCGACGCGGGCGTGCGCACCGCACTCGGGGCAGACGTCGAGGTTGCGCCGCAGCCGCTTGCGGTACAGCAGGGTGGCGCAGCCGCCGCACCGGGACCAGAGCTGCCCCTCGCGGGGCGCGGTGGCGGTCACGACGACCGCCCGGCGGGTGCGGCGTCGAAGCGGTAGAAGCAGCGGGCCATCGCGTCGCGCGGCTCGCGCCACGTCGGCAGGTACGGCGACACGTACGGTTGCAGCCGGGCACTCACCCGGGCGAACTCGGGGTGCCCCCGGGCCGCCTCGACCGCTCCCCCGCCCGGCGTCTCCGTCTCCAGCAGGTGCACGTACAGGTCACCCAGCCGGTAGAGCGACCGGTGCCGGACGCCGACCAGGCGCGGCAGCTCGGTCGCGTCGGACTCGGCGAAGATCTCGGCGACGCGCGCCTCGGCGCTCGGCACCACCTTCGCGACGATCAGCGAACGGTCCATGGACGGGCCTCCCTCCACGGCATCCGGCGTCGTGACGACGGCGCCGGCCGAGCCGGACGACTGGCGACACGATGCGGCCACGGGCGTCACGGCGGCGTCACCGGCGACCACCGGGCGGCGACGCAGCTCTCGTGACGCTGCGTTGACGCCAGCTGTGCATCCGCTGTGCGACACCGATCACCGAAGTGGACTATCCGCAGTTGGGAACGGTTCTCGTGGACACCGACAGGCAAGCGCCATCCTGCCCAGGATATTGACCGAGAGTGACCACAATTGATAATCTTCGTCACGGTCAGCCCGGCGGCTGCGGCGCGCGACGCCGTGCCGCGGCGGAGCGATCCGACAGTGGGGTCATGGGCAGCCGCGCCGGGGACAGCAGACGAGTCGGGACGAGCGTTCCGCAGGGGGTGCCGCCGTGGCCGCTGATCCGTCGACGCCGACCACGGCGTGCCGTCCCGACGCCGAGATCTCACTGCACCTGCTCGGCGGGTTCCGACTGCTGCACGGCGACGCGCCGGTCGTGGTGCCGCGCGGCCTGCAACGGGTCATCGCGCTGATCGGGCTGCGCCCCGGCGCCACCCGCAGCCACCTGGCCGGCCTGCTCTGGCCCGACGCGCCGGAGGACCGCGCGCTGTCGTCCCTGCGGACCGCGCTGTGGCGGCTGCGCCAGGACCCCTGCTGCCCGTTCACCACCTCCGGCGACACGATCTCCCTCGCCCCGGTCGTCCGGGTCGACGTCGACGCGCTCGTCGGCACGGCGGCGCGGGTGCGCGACGGCGACGACCCCTGCGCCGTCGCCGCGCTCGCCGCCGGCCGGCACGACCTGCTCCCCGGCTGGTACGACGACTGGGTGCTGGCCGACCGCGAGCGGCTGCGCCAGCTGCGCCTGCACATGCTGGAGGAACTGGCCGGCCAGCACCTGTCGGCGGGCCGCCACGGCGCGGCCCTGGAAGCAGCGCTGGAGGCGATGGCCGCCGAGCCGCTGCGCGAGACGCCGCACCGGCTCGTGGTCCGCATCCACCTCGCCGAGGGCAACGCCTTCGAGGCCGTGCATGCCTTCTACGTCTACCGCGACCTGCTGCTGCGGGAACTGCGGCTGGAGCCCTCGGCGGCGATGACCGCCCTGCTCGACGACACCCTCGCGCCGATCCGGGAGGCCACCCGCGCCACCCCGGCCGGGCCGCGCCGGGGGCCGTCCACCCGGGTCGCGCCCCGCGCCCGCTGAGGCGGCGTCACCGGCGCGGCGGCACGTGTGACGGACAGGTGACAGTCGCCGGGGCACGGTGGGCCGCACACCAGTCCGTGGTCTCCGACATGGTCGCGGCGCACCACCGGCGAGAGGGGTCCCATGAGCCGTCTACTGATCGTCAGCAGGATCATCCCGGGCGCGGAGGGTCGGGTGGCGCAGATCTTCGCCGAGTCCGACGCGACCGAGCTACCCGCCCTCACCGGGGTCCGCCACCGGTCCCTGTACTGCCTGCACGACCTGTACGTACACCTGATGGAGACCGCCGACGTGGCCCCGGACGCGCTGGCCGAGGCCCGCAACCACCCGCTCTACCGCCAGGTCAACGAGCGGCTCTCCGCGCACACCACGCCGTACCTGCCGACCTGGCGCTCGCCGCGCGACGCGATCGCGGGCTGCTTCTACCGGTGGGACGCCGCCGACGCGACGTCGTCACACCCGGCCGGCTGAACGGGGCGGTCGCCATGTCGTCCAGACCACCCCACGTCCTGATCATCGGGGCCGGCACCGGCGGGCTGTGCCTGGCGCACGGCCTGCGCCGGGCCGGCATCAGCGTCGCCGTCTACGAGCGGTACCGCACCCGCGGCGAGGGACTGCTCGGCTACCGGGTCGGCATCGGACCGACCGGGAGCCGCGCGTTGCGCGAGTGCCTGCCGCCCGCCCTGTTCGACGTCTACCTCGCCACCTGCGCCCGCTCCCCCCGCTACTTCAACGTCATCACGCAGGGGATGCGGCGCACGGCCTCGTTCACGCTGCGGCCGGACACCGACCCGGTGAACACCGAACGGTCCGTGGCCCGGATGACCCTGCGCCAGGTCCTGCTCACCGGCATGGAGGACGTGGTCCACTTCGACAAGACCTTCACCCGGTACGACCAACGCGACGACGGCACCGTGACCGCGCACTTCGCCGACGGCAGCACCGCCACCGGCGACCTGCTCGTCGCCGCGGACGGCACGCACTCGGCGGTGCGCCGGCAGTACCTGCCGCACGCGGTCACCCGCGACGCCGGCACCATCAACATCGCCACCCGGATCCCCCTGACCCCGTACACCCGAGGGCTGCTGCCGGAACGGATCGCGCAGGGCATCTCGCTGATCTTCGGCACCGGCGGGATGATGGGCGTGCTGCACGTGATGGAGTTCAAGTGGGACCGCGACGGCGCGCTCAAACCCGGCGTCGACCCCGCCGACGCCGAACTGCTGCGCGGCTGGCCGGGGCTGCGCCACGACAACACCCGCGACAACATCAACCTGGTCGTCTGGAGCACGGCCCGCCGGTTCCCGCCCGACGTCATGCAGCGGCGCGGCGAGGACCTGGTCCTGCTCGCCCTGCGGCTCACCCGGAACTGGCACCCCCACCTGCGCGAACTGCTCGCCCGCGGCGACCCGGACAGCGCCCTGCCCATCAAGGTGGCCACCAGCGAGCCGGTGCCGCCGTGGAAGAGCAGCACCGTCACCCTGCTCGGCGACGCCATCCACACGATGACGCCGGGACGCGGGGTGGGCGCCAACACCGCCCTGCGTGACGCCGCCCTGCTCTGCCGGCAGCTGCGACTGGCCGCGACCGGCGACAAGACGCTGCTGCAGGCGGTGACCGACTACGAGGCCGCCATGGTGCCGTACGGGTTCGCCCGGGTCGCCGACTCGCTCAACCGCAGCGGCACCAGCGGAGACGACCGGATGTACAAGCCGGTCGTCGGCCGGCTCGCGCTGCTCGGCGCGCGAGGCTACTTCGGCGTCACCAGCCGGGTACCCCGGCTCGCGCGCCGGTTCGTTGACGACTTCTACAGCTACCGGGGCGAGGAGGACTGACCGTCCGACGCGACGACCAGCCCGCCCTGCAAGACCGGTGAGCAGCGGCACTGGTGCTGTACGCGGTGAGCGGGCTGCCGGAGCTGCTGGACTTTCGGCTCGGCCGTAAGGTCGCCGCCGGGTTGCCCGACGCCAGCCGGTTGACCAGCGTTGTCGTTGGCCTCGGACCGGAAACTACGACTAGGCCAACTGGACGTCGGTGCTGGCCTGCGCGACCTGGCGGCGGGCTGAGGGCCGCTCTCACTCCTCCCGGTAGCCGACGACCGCCCGGCCTGCGGCGACCAGAGCGGCGGCGATGCGCTCGCGGTCGTCGAGGTACGCGGCGGTCATGGCCCCGTCGCGGAGCATCATCATCTGCTCGGCGGCCAGGTCCGGGTCCGGATGTCCCAGCTCGGTCATCAACTCGGCCATCTGGCCGGTGAACCAGGCCCGGTGCTCGGCGACGGCGTGCCGGACCGGGTGGTCGGGGTCGGCGTACTCGGCGGCGGCGTTCACGTACGGGCAGCCGCGGAAGCCCGGTGAGCGGCTCTCCGCGATGAGAGCGTCGACGATGGCGCGCAGCACCCCCCCGTGGTCGCCTGGCAGCGCGGCGCGCACCTCGGCCAGCGCCTCCCGCTCCCGTTGTGATCGGACGGCGAGGTAGGTAGCGATCAGGTCATCCTTGGCGGGGAAGTGCCGGTAGAAGGTGACGCGGGTGACCTGCGCCTCGGCGATCACCCTCTCCACGCCCACCGCCCGGATGCCCTCCCGGTAGAAGAGCCGGTCGGCGGCGGTCAGGATCCGCTCGCGCGCCGCCGACGGCCTCCCGCTGGCCCCCCGCGTCGCGGGCCGGGAGTCAGCTGGGTCACCCATCGACGTCCCCTCCTTGCCGGTCGATCGAGGCCCGGTGTACGTTCCCAGCCTAGCAGATAGAACGTTCCTTCTACCTGTTCCATCACGAGAAGTGAGCAGGCATGAACAACACCCCGATCCCCGTCGTCTTCGTTCACGGCCTCTGGCTGCACTCGACCAGCTGGCAGCCCTGGCTCGAGCTGTTCCGCGAGGCGGGCTACGCGCCCGTCGCGCCCGAGTGGCCGGGCATCCCGGACACGGTGGCCGAGGCCCGGGCCGTACCGGACCGCTACGGCGACCGCGGCGTCGCCGACGTCACCGATCACTTCGCGGAGATCATCCGGGGTCTGCCCGCCAAGCCCGTGCTGATCGGCCACTCGTTCGGCGGCCTGATCGTCCAGCAGCTGCTGGGGCGCGGCCTGGCCCGCGCCGCGGTCGCCCTCGATCCCGCCCCGGCCAAGGGCGTCCTCGCGCTGCCCCTCTCCGCGCTCCGGGTGGCCTCGGTTGCGGTGCGCAACCCAGCCAACCGGCGGCGGGCGGTGGCGCTGACGCCCGCCCAGTTCCGGTACGGCTTCGGCAACGCGCTCTCCGAGCGCGAGTCGGCCGAGCTCTACGAGAAGTGGACGATCCCCACCCCGGGTCGCCCGCTCTTCGAGGCCGCCCTGGCCAACCTCGTGGGCACCGCGACCAGGGTAGACACGTCCGGCCCGGGCCGGGGGCCGCTGCTGCTGACCTCCGGTGGCCGAGACCACACCGTACCGCCGGCCCTCGTCGAGGGGACGGCCCGGTTGTACCGGAAGTCCACGGCGGTGACCGAGGTGATCCGGTTCCCCGACCGCGGTCACTCGCTGACCATCGATCACGGCTGGCGGGAGGTCGCGCAAGCCAGCCTCGACTGGCTGAACCGGCACGGGCTCTGAACGACCGACCGCACCCACGGGCCGGGGTGGACGGCGGGACCGCCCGTCCACCCCGGGCCTGTCCGAATTGGTACGGGCATAACCTTCTGCTCCGTAGGGCGGCCGGAAGCGTCCGAGCCAATCCAGCACCGTCCTCGCAGATCCGAGTGCACGTCTATCGTCGTGGATGGCAGCTCGCCTCGGCGAATGAGCGCAAGTCCCTCTCCATACCGGGCCGCCCGCGTCCGTTCCCCGGCGCCGCGTACCCGCCCCGACGGGCCGCGGCTGTCCACACGGCGACCCTCCGTCGCCCGCCGGACACCGCCGGTGCAATCCCGTCCCACCGCCACGGCGGGCACCCGGTCCTGCCTGTCGGCGCCATCGGGCGTGTGCGAAGCTGCGGCGAGTTTTTCTCGCGGGTTTCCGGACGTGAACGATAGGGAGGTTTGCCGTGGCGTGGTCTTTCGGGCACTGGCTGATACTGATCGTGGCCCTGGTGGTGGGTGTGGCGGGCGGTTGGTTGTGGCGCGGCCGGCAGGACGCGGCGGCCGCCACGCACGGCTCGCCCATGGTGGACGGTGACCCGGTCGCCGGCATGACCGCCGTGGTGGTCGACCCGCCTCCCGTCGCCACCCTGGACGAAGCGCGCCCCGAGGTGACCGTGGACCCCGCGCCGGACGCGGTCGCCGACCGCGTCCCCGCCGCGCCCGGGGCCGACGCCCCGACCGACGCCGACCCGACCACCACCGACGCCCCGCAGGCCACGGTCGTCGCGGCCGACGCGTCCCGGGCCGACGACGTCGACCCGGCCGACATGGCGCTGACCGGTGACCCGGTGCCGGCGCCCGACACCGACCCCGTGTCGGCCGGCACCGCCGCCGACGCCCGGCCAGAGCACGAGGTCGTGCTGCCGGTGGCGGCCGAGGTGACCGGCCCCGTCGACCGCCGACCGGCGGAGGAGCCCGCCCCGGCCGCCGAGCCGGAGGACGTTCCCGCCGCCGAGCCGGAGAACGTTCCCGCCGCCGCGGCGGAGCCCGTCCCGGCCGCCGTCGCCGCGGCGCCCACGAGCGCGACCCTGACCCCGGCCGAGCCGGAGACCGCACCCGCCCCCACCGTCGCCGCCCCGGCCGAGCCGGAGTCCAGCACCGCCGCCCCGGCCGGGTCCGACACCGCACCCGCCCGCACCGCCGTCGCTCCCAGCGAGCCGGAGGTCGCGCCCGTTCCCGTCGCCGCCGCTCCCGTCGAGCCCGAGCCGGCCGACGCGCCGACCGAGCCGGAGCCGGCCCGGACCATCCCGGTCGAGCCGGTCACGGCCGCCGCCACCACGGTCGCACCGGCCACGGCCGCCGACGCACCCGTCGAGCCGGAGTCGACGCCGGACGTGCCGGCCGCGCCGGTGGTCGTGCCGACGCCGCGCGGCGAGGTGGCCACCCCGGCCGCGACCGACTCCGACGCCGCCGACGACTTCCGCCGGATCCAGGGCGTGGGGCCGAAGATGGCCGCGGCGTTGCAGGCGGCCGGCATCCGGACGTACCGGCAGCTGGCGGAGCTGGACGAGGCCGCCCTGCGGGAGACGATCCGGGCGGCCGGGCTGCGGGCCGCGCCGAGCCTGGCGACCTGGCCGCAGCAGGCGAAGGTGCTCGCCGGCGCTCCGCAGGAGGCGGCCGCCGCCCTGCCGACCCCGGTAGGCGGCACGGACGCCTGACCGGCGTCGCTCCGGCTGCCGTGTTCCCTGTCGGCGCCGGACGGCGGCGCCCGGTGTGCCGGGTGCCGCCCCCGAATCGACCCGCCGTCACCGACGTGGGGGCGGCCCCGTCAACGGGCGCCCCGACCGCGGCGATTGGGGCCGGGGCACGAGCGGGAAGACCCCCCGGCGGCCTACCGGCCCCACGCGGCCCGGTCCCGCGGATCCGTCCGACCCACCCGTCGGCCGTCCGCCGCGCCGGCCCTCGGCGGCGGCACCGTTAGCCGTTCATCGCGAATGGGTACAACGCCCAGCACCTCGATCCACCACACCCTTGCGGAGGCAGCGATGCGCGGCACGTCGATATTCGGAGTCCTGGTCGTCATCTGGCTGATCATCGGCGCGGTCGCCGCCGGGCAGCGTGGCTACTACAGCGGTGACGACACGAACTGTGCCGAGGCCGGCACGATCCTGGTGACCATCGTGGCCGGGCCGCTGAACTACATCGGCGCCAACCCGAAGGTCGACTGCGCACTGCCTCAGCCGTCCAAGTAGGACCCTCGTCCTCCGGCCCGCGTCCTCTTGGGGCGCGGGCCGAACCGTGTCCGGGGACGCCGCGAGGTCTCCCCCGCTTCCTCTCCCCTCCCTCCGGCGGGGTGCGGTCGGGCTGTGACACCTTCGGCCTCCGTGCCCCCTCGGCCGCCGAGGGCCGGTCCGACGAGGCGCCCGAGGCGCGACCGCACCGGTCCCTCCTGGGCGCGTCCGGAGCGCCGCCGGCGGTCCGGACCTCGCGGCGGTGCGCCACATCGCGTACGGCATCCTAGGAGGCTGGGGTTCTCGGTGTCGGCGCCCCGGGTCCGCCGCCACGGCCCCGACGTTTGTCGGCCCGGGCGACGGGAACCGGCGTTGCGCCAGCGCGCCGCACGGGACGGGAGCACCGGGATGAGGATCGGCTACAAGCTCGCCTCGGAGGGGTACGGACCGCAGGAGATCATCCGCCAGGCCGTCCGGGCCGAGCAGGTGGGCTTCGACTTCGTCGAGATGAGCGACCACTTCCACCCGTGGCTCGACACGCAGGGGCACTCGTCGTTCACCTGGAGCGTGCTCGGGGCGGTCGCGGCGAAGACCGAACGGATCGGCCTGGCCACCGGGGTCACCTGTCCGACCGTCCGGTACCACCCGGCGATCATCGCGCAGGCCGCGGCGACCATGGCGCTGGTCTCCGACGGCCGGTTCACCCTCGGCGTCGGGGCCGGGGAACGGCTCAACGAGCACGTCGTGGGGCAGGGTTTTCCGAGCGTACGGGGCCGGCACGAGCGACTCCGCGAGGCGCTGGAGATCATCCGACTGCTCTGGCAGGGCGGCTACCGGTCGTACGAGGGCAGGCACCTGCAGTTGGAGGACGCCCGAATCTTCGACCTGCCGCAGACCCCGCCGGTGATCGCGGTGGCCGCGAGCGGCCGGTCCTCGGCGACGATGGCCGCCGAACTCGGCGACGGCCTCTTCGTCACCGAGTCGAAGGCGTCGATCGTCGAACACTACCGGCAGGCCGGTGGCGACGGTCCCCGCTACGCGGAGGTGCCGATGGCCTGGGCCACCGACGAGGAGCAGGCCGTACGGGCGGTGCTGGAGACCAGCCGGTGGATGGTGACCGGCTGGAAGGTGATGAGCGAGCTGCCGAACCCGGTCAACTTCGACGCCGCCAGCGCGTACGTCGAGGAGCGGCACGTGCGGGAGCTGTTCTCCGTCGGGCCGGACCCGGAGGCGCACGTGGCGGCCGTCCGCCCCTATCTCGAGGCCGGCTACGACCACATCGTGCTGCAGAACGCCGGCCCCGACCCGGACGGCTTCCTCGACTTCTTCGCCGACGACCTCGCCGCCCGGCTGCGCGCCCTCGGCTGAGCCGTCCGGGCGGGTCCTCGGGACGCGGGCGCGGTGCTGGCCGGCGGAGCGGGACGCACGGCGGACGGACCGGCGACGGACGGCGCGGCGGTCGCGGGCCCACGACGCGCGGCGGTCGCACGCCCACGACACAGAGGCGCGCACGCCTACGACGCACGGGGGCGCGTCCGGGCCCCGCCGCCGCGATCACGATGATCGGCTGGCGGGGTCGGACGCGCCCCCGGGGTGGGCCGGGACGGCCCGCCGACGGTCAGCGGAAGCAGTTCGGGACCGGCACCCTGCTGCCCTCGCAGTTGGTGGGCTCGTTGTCGATGATGTCGGTCTCGTCGTCGACCTTGACCCGGGCCTTGTCGACGAAGAGGCCGCCCGGCCGCACGGTGGCCACGTTGCCGGTGACCCGGCTGGAGTAGAGGGAGACCTGGCCCAGCGACGCGAAGACGCCGCCGCCCGTGGACGCCGCGCCCACGGCGTGGTTGCGGTCGACCTCGCTGTGGCGCACCAGGAGGTTCGACTTCTGGGCGTGGATCCCGCCGCCGGAGCCCCGCGCCGTGTTGCCCGAGACGACGCTGTCGTCGAGCGGGACCAGGCCCTGGAAGGTGGAGATGCCGCCGCCGTTGCCCGTGGCGGTGTTGTCGCGCACCTCCAGGCCGCGCAGGAAGATCAGCGCGTCCGAGTTGGCGATGCCGCCGCCGGTCTGGGCGGTGTTGCCCACCACCTTCGTGTCGGCGACCCGGGTACGGGCCGAGAAGCTGGCGATGCCGCCGCCCTGCGCCGCGTTGTTGCGCGCGAAGGTGCTCGAGTGCACCTCGGCCGCGCCCCGGTAGTTGGCGAAGCCGCCGCCGTACGCGACGGCGCTGTTGCCCCGGAACTGCGAGGTCTCCAGGCTCAGCACGCCACCGTTGAGCAGGCCCCCGCCCTTGCCCGCGGTGCCGGCGGCGTGGTTGTCGACGAACGTGCTCCCCTTGACCACCAGGTGGCCGTCGTTGAAGATCCCGCCGCCGCCCCCCTCCGCCGAGAGGGAGGTGCTGTCGACGATCGTGGTGCGCTCGACCACGGCGGACGCGCCGTGCACGACGTGGATGCTGCCGCCCTCGGCGGCGGAGAGGCCGTTGCGGAGCACGACGTCGGAGAGCGTCAGTTCCCCGCCGTCGCGCACGGTGAAGAACCGGAACGCCTCGGCGTGCACGTCCCGGACGATGGTGGCGCCCTCGCCCCGGATGGAGATCGGGTGGTAGATGACGGGCAGTCCGGCGCGGTCGTGCTGCGGGTTGCGCGGGGGCGCCTCGGCGTCGCCGGGGTTCTCCGCGCTGTCGGCGGCCTCCCGGGCGTCGCGGATCCCGCCGTCGTAGTCGTCGGGCTGCTGGAAGGCGTGGGTGAGCTCGTACGTGCACTTCGACGCCAGCCGCAGGTCGGCGCCGCCCTCGGCGTTGGCCCGGACCAGCGCCGAGATCAGCTTCGCCGAGTCGCACGGCACCGGGACCTCCGTGCGGTGCCCCTGGCCCGTGCGTCCGGAGCGGCCGTCCGGCTTCCCGCCGCGCCGTTCCTCGCGGGCGTGGTCGCGGTCCTCGACGGCGTCGCCGAGGTCGCGCTCGGCGGAGCGGTCGTCGGCCCGCAGCGCCAGCGACGGCGGGTCCGCGGCGGCGGGCAGGTCCCGGTCGGCGGCCACGGCGGCCACCCCCGTCAGCCCGGCCGCCCCGGCCACCAGGCTGCCCGCCACGAGGCCGCCGGCTAAGAACCACCGCGACCGCCGTCTGGGTGGTGCCGCCCGCCGGCCCCCTTGATACGTCGTCATCAGGCTTCCCTGCCTCTCGCGCGTGCGTGATCCGACCGCGTCGAACGGGACGCGGGGCGGCTGACGTCACGACAGCCGCCGAAGGCTCACGATACGACCGCGAAACGGGCAAGTCCGTCGAACATGAATAAAGGTACTATTCACCTTGACGGGCGCGATCGGGCGCGGCCCGCCCGGACCGGAACGGGAGGCCGGGTCAGCCGCCGACGTGGATGCCGGGCCGGCGGGCGGGGTCCGGCTCCGACTTGCGGATGATCTCCCGTACCACGGGCGGGGTGTCGCCGCGGCCGAGGATGAGGTAGCGCAGCAGGTGCCCGAGGGGGTTCCCCTCCGACCACTCGAAGTGCGCGTGCGGGCGTACGCCGGTGGCGTCTCGCAGCGCCAGCAGGATCGCCGCGATGGCGTTTGGCACCGCCGGGCTGCCGGCCCGCAGCACCCGGAAGCCGCCCACCTGGACGCCGTGCACCCGCAGCACCTGGCTGAACTCCGACGGGTCGACCACGTCGATCTCCAGGAAGAGGATGTCGCCCTCGCCGGGCACGGGGTTCATCCCCCGCTGCGCCCGCTCCTTGACCGTGTACTCCTTGACCGCGCCGCCCGCCCGCTTGTGGGCGATCAGGTGCAGCCGGCCGTCGTGCGCCAGCGACTCGGCGATGAACCGGCGGGCCGGCTCGTCGAACTCGATCCGCTCCGTGCGCAGCTCGGTGGTCCGGGTCACCCGCGAGACCAGCGAGACCACGACGATGCCGAGGATGAACAGCGCGGAGATGGCGATGCCGTCCGGCTTCGCGACGACGTTCTCGGCGAGGGCGTACAGCAGGACCAGGGTGAGCACGGCGAAGCCGCCGGCCGCGACGCGCTCCCGGCGGCGGGCCGCGGCGATCGTCACCGCCACGGCGGCGGAGACCATCATGGCGAGGATCCCGGTGGCGTACGCCCCGGCCTGGTCGTTGACGTCGGCCCGGAACACCAGGGTGATCGCGACGCTGACCGCCGTGTAGACGATCACGACCGGCCGGACGGCCCGGGCCCACTCCGGCGCCATGCCGTAGGTGGGCAGGTAGCGGGGCACGATGTTGATCAGGCCGGCCATCGCGGAGGCGCCGGCGAACCAGAGGATCAGCGCGCTGCTGACGTCGTAGACGGTGCCGAAGGCCTCGCCGAGACGCTCGTGGGCGAGGTACGCCAGCGCCCGGCCGTTCGCGGCCCCGCCCGGCGCGAACTCCCGGGCCGGGATGAGCACCGTGGTGACGAGGGTGGTCGAGACCAGGTACACCGACATCACCAGCGCGGCGGTGGTGAGCAGCCGGCGGGTGTTGCGGATCCGCGCCGCCAGCCGTGCCTCGCGGTCCGCGCCCGCGCCGCCCACCAGCGGCATCATGCTCACCCCGGTCTCGAAGCCGGAGAGCCCCAGCACCAGCAGCGGGAACGCCAGCACGGCGGTCACCGCCACCTCGCCGGGGCCGCCACCGGCGCTCAACGCGGCCGTCCAGTCCGCCAGCGTCCCCGGGTCCGTCGCGATCGCGACCAGCCCGTCCGCCACGATCAGCGCGTTCAGGGCCAGGAAGACCACGACCAGCGGAACGGCCACCGCGACCGCCTCGCGGAAGCCGAGCAGGAAGACCCCGCCGAGGACGAGCAGCAGTACGACGGTGACGCCGACCGCGACGCCCGTGCCGCCGACGCCCTCGGGCACGTGCGGGTTCTCCAGCAGGTGCACGGTGGCGTCGGCCGAGGAGAGGGTGATCGTGATGATCCAGGAGGTGGCCACGAAGCCGAGCAGGACCAGCACGAAGATCTTGCCGCGCCAGAACGGCAGCAGCCGTTCCAGCATCGCCACCGAGCCCTGCCCCTGCGGGCTCTCCCGGGCCACCCTGCGGTACATGGGCAGCATGCCGAACAGCGTCAGCGCGACGATGAGCAGGGTGGCCAGCGGGGAGAGCGCCCCGGCGGCCACCGCCGCGATCCCGGGCAGGTACGACAGGGTGGAGAAGTAGTCCACCCCGGTCAGGCACATGACCTGCCACCACGGGTGCGAGCGGGCCTGCCCCTCCGCCGCCTCGGGACCGAGCGGCGGCACCCGGTGCGCGAACAGCCACCGCCGCAGCGGGCTCAGCGGCGCGGCGGGCCGGGCGGGGCTGGCCTGCGCCTCCGGGACGGCGACCGGGCGCTTGGCGCGCTCGCCGGGACGTGTCGGGTCCCGGGCGGCGCGCAGGTCCCGTGGCGGGCCGGCGGGCGGCGGCCGGCGACCACGCGTGCGCCGCGACCTCGGCCCGTGCTCGTCACGCATGTCCCGTCCCCACCCTCGGCGGTCCTGACCCGACCGTAGGCGGTCGCCGGCCGGCGACCCGCCGGAACGGTGAAGCCGGGACGACTCAGTCGCCGACGCGGGCGGCCAGCGCCCGGGCCAGGGCGTCGGGGTCGGCCACGGTGACCGTCGCCCCGGGGTGCCGGAGCCACCCGCCGGGCAGCAGCGCGGGCACCGGCTCGGCGAAGCGGAGGCAGAGCCCGGCGGCGGTGCTGCTGGCGAAGGTGACGTCGGCGTCGGCCAGGGAGAGGCGCACGCCGATCCCCCGCCACCAGCGGTACGGCCCGGTCGGCGCGACGCCGACGACGTTGCGCCGGGCGGTGCGCAGCAGCCACGGGCCGAACCGGACCTCCAGCTCGGCCCCGTCGAGGCCGACCAAGGCGGTCGCGGGCCGGACGCCGACCAGCGCGAGGGCCGGGCGGAAGACCGGGTCGAAGCGGAACGCGAACCGCCGTGCCTCGCCGGTCATCGCGCGCCTCGGTTGCCGAGGCGGGCGTCGCGCGGTCGGGCGGGACGCAGCGGGGCGGCGGGCCGGGGGCGGGGTCGGGCGGCGGGCCGACGGGCCGGGTGACTCATGGCGCGGGCGTACCCCGTGCGGGCCGGCCGACACCCCCCGGGCCGGCCGACCCGCGCACCCTGCTCCCCCGCCCCGGCGTACCCCCGGACCGCGCGGACCGTCCCCGACCACGGGCCCGACGCCCCCCGGCGAACGAGCCCTGATCCCGGCCGGGACGCGTCCCCGCGCTCCGCCGGGTGCCGGATGCGGAGCGCGGGGACCCCCCGTCACGGCTACTGCAGGAACGCCCCGAGGGGCGAGAGCAGCAACCGACCGAGCGCCGCGGCGGTGTCGTCCAGCCGCGCGCGCTCGCACTCGTGGGCGGCCGGGTCGTGCCGGCACCGCCAGATCTTCTGCGCGTTGCGCCAGGCGACGTCGCGGGTGTACTCGACCAGTTCCCCCTGGTACCAGTCGTCGATGTCGCCGTTGAGCATGTCGATGAGCAGCTGCCACCGCTCCAGGTAGCCGCGCCGCAGACCGGGGATCTTGTCCGCGAAGATGTTGTTGATCTCCAGGTAGTCGCGGTGCTGGTCGGTGCCGTCCACCGGCTCCGACTCCAGGCTGTCGAACGTGGTCACCAGCGCGAACGGCAGGTCGAAGTTGATGTGGGCGTTCACCCCGGCGGCCGCCGACGGCAGCGGGCGGGCGTCCGGGCCGCGCATCCGCTCGAACAGGCAGGCCCACGCCTTCGGCGTGCCCGGGCTGGCGTCGGTCCACAGCCGCATCGCGTCGAAGTAGCGGGCGGCGAACTCCACGTCCAGCCGGGACAGGAACACCGGGTCGGCGAACCGGTCGTCGTAGAGGCCGTTCAGCACGCTCTCGGTGATCGTCAGGTAGAGCCGGTTGAAGTCGGCCAGCGGGCAGCTCGCCTCCAGCGGAGGAAGCCGGACCAGCATGTCCTGGAGCTTGGTGAGGTGGTCGACCACCGCCGGCGCGTCGGCGGGATGGTCGGCGAGCAGGTCGACGATGTCCCGATGCACGGGCCCCCACACCGGTTCCGTCATCTCTCCTCCACAGTGTTCCCGGCACCCCGTGCCGTCGGCGACGCAGCACAGCCTTCCAGCCGGCGGCGGCCGGCCGGATCAGTAGAACGACGTATCCCTGCCGCGCGTCAGCCGGGCCGGTTGCGTAGGAAGATCGCGCTGGCCTGCACCCGGGTGCGGACCTGGAGCTTGTCGAAGATGTGCGAGACGTGTACGCCGATGGTGCGCTCGCTGATGAACAGCCGCTGGCCGATCTCCCGGTTGGTCAGCCCCTCGGCGACCGCGGCGAGCACCTCCCGTTCCCGGGCCGTCAGCGCCGCCAGCTCGTCGCCCGCCGCCCCGGCGGCCGGCCCGCCGGTGGCCGGGCGATCCTCCAGCGACACCCGCGCCCGGCCGGCGAGGGTACGGATCTCCGAGGTCAGCGGCACCGCGCCGAGCCCCTGCGCCACCTCGTACGCCTGCCGCAGCAGCTTGGCCGCCGTGGCGCTGCGGCTGCGCCGGGCCAGCAGCGCCTCCGCCTGCCGCAGCCGGGAGTAGGCCGCCGGGTAGGGGTGGTGGCGGCGGTCCCACTGCGCCACCGAGCGGGCCCACAGCTCCGGGTCACTGCTCTCCAGGCGGCTCACCTCGGCGGCGCACAGCGCCAGGAAGCCGTCCACCACGTCGCGCACCGGGCGGGCGGCATGCTCGCTCTTGCGGGCGACCCGGTCGGCCACCTCCCGCAGCCGCCGCACCGCCGTCGGGTCGACGGCCACGGCGCGGCTGGCGTGCGCCTCGGCCTCGGCGCGCAGGCCGTGCCACACCAGCGCGGCGAGGATGCCCACGTCGTCGGAGCGGCTCTCGGTCAGGCCGCGCTGCACCGCCTGCCGGGCCAGGTCGTGCCGGCCCTGCCACATGGCCAGCCCCGCCCGCAGGGTGAGCAGCGGGATCACGTGCCGCGCCCCGCCGCCGGCGAGCACCGTGGCCACCGCGTCCAGGTCGCGGTCCGCGGCCTCGATGTCGCCGTAGCCCACCGACAGCCGGCAGCGCGCCAGCAGCAGCTCCACCGCGTCGGCGCCGGAGGGCCGGTGCCGCAACGCCGCCGCGACGACCTTCTCCGCCTCGGCCCACTGGCCGACCCGGAACAGCCCGTTCGTGGCGATGGCCAGCAGCCGGGTCTCGTACGTGCGGCCCAGGCCGAGTTCGGCCACCCGCTCGGCGCCCCGGCGGGCGACGACGACACCCTCCTCCAGGACGTTCAGCGGGCCGGTCAGCAGCTCGGCCAGGTGCAGGTACGCGCAGGCCACGTCCTCGGGGCGACCGGAGCGCTCGGCGGTCTGCAGCGCGCGGCGCATCACCGCCAGCCCGGCGTCCGGGTCCTCCAGGTACGCCTCGGAGAAGCCGAGCGCGGCGCTGGCCAGCACCACCTCCGACGTGGAGCCTGTCACCTCGGCGGACAGCTCCAGCGCCTCCCGGGCCCGTCGGCCGGCGTCGGCGTAGCGGCCGAGGTGCAGCAGCAGCTCCGCCAGGTGCGCCGCGGCGGTGGCCCGCTCCCGGGGCGTGCAGTCGGCGGCCTCCAGGGCCCGCTGGTATTCCGCCTCGGCCGGCGCCGACCGGCCGGCGGCGGCCAGGTAGCGGGCCCGGCGGATGTGCAGCGCGCAGGCCGACGGGCCGCCGTCGGCGGCGGCCAGCTCCTCCAGCAGCGCCAGCGCCCGGGCGTGCTCGCCACAGTGGTGGGCGGCCTCGGCGGCGTGCCGGAGCAGGGTCACCCGGTCCACGTCCGGCGGTGCGACGCCCGGCGAGGCGGCCAGCTGCAACGCGACCGACCAGTGCCGGTGCGCCTCGGCGTAGCCGTGCAGCCGCTCGGCCTCCCGGGCCGCGGCCATCGCCGCCGGCAACGCCCGCGCCGGCTCGCCGGCCAGCCGCCAGTGGTGCGCCAGGCGTGCCTGGTGCAGCTCGGCCGGGGCCGCGGTGAGCGCCTCGGCGTAGCGGCGGTGCAGGGCGGCGCGCTCGGCGGGCAGCAGCTCGTGCTCCAGCACCTCGGCGACCAGCCGGTGCCGCAGCCGGTAGCCGTCGTCCGCGCTCACCAGCAGCCGGTGGGCGACGGCCGCGCGGACCGCCTCGATCACCTCTTCCTCGGGCAGCCGCACCACCCGGGCCAGCAGCCAGTGCTCCACCGGTTCGACGCCGGCCGCCACCGCGTGCACCACGGTGTGCGCGTGCCGGGGCAGCGCGTCCACCCGGGCCAGGAAGATCTCGCGCAGCGTGTCGGAGAGCCCGTCCCGGCCGTCGCGCAGGTCGCGGGCCAACTCCTCCACCACGAACGGGTTGCCGCCGCTGCGCCGCCACACCAGCTCCGCCGCCTCACCGGCGAGCGGCCGGCCGACCACGGCGGCGGCGAGCCGGTCGGTGTCGGCCCGGTCCAGCGGGGCCAGGTCGAGCACCCGCACCGTCCGCAGCCGGCGCAGCTCGGTGAGCACCCGGCGCAGCGGGTGCGCGCCCTGCAACGACTCGGCCCGCACCGCCGCGAGCACGGACAGCTGGAGGTCGCCCAACCCGGCCAGCAGATAGAGCAGCAGCTGCCGGGTGCTGCGGTCGACCCACTGGAGGTCGTCGAGGACGAGCACCAGCGGCCGGCCCTCGGCGATCAGGTGCAGCCCTCGGGAGACCCGCTCCAACAGTGCCCCGGCTCCGTCCGGGCCGGCGGTCTCCTCGGCGAACATCCGCAGCAGGCCACGGACCGCCGAGGAGGTCCGGGCCTGGGAGCCGGTCAGCTCGGCGTCGAGGCGGCGCAGCGCCTGCAGCAGCGGGTGCAGGGGCGACGCGTCGCCGATGTCCAGACAGGAGCCGGTGAGCACCAGGGCCCCGGCGTCGCGCAGCCGGGCGCCCACCTCGCGCAGCAGCCGGGTCTTGCCGACGCCGCTCTCGCCGGTGAGGAAGACCGCGGCGGTGTGCCCCTGCGTGACGTCGTCGAGCAGCGCGGACCGTACCGTCGTCACCAGGTCGGCCCGGCCGACGAGTGGTGCGGTGTCCACGTCGCTGGCCATGGCACGCAGCCTAGTCACAGGCCCCCGCACCGTTCTACGGGTCTTTCGCGCCTGTGGTACTCCCCGCGTCGACATTGCGACCGAAGGTTGCGCACGCGGCGACATACGTCGTTCGGCAGATCCCCCGTCGGCGGATCGGTGACAGTGTCCGAGGCGTCGTCAGACACCGCGGGGAAAGGCGGGTGCGATGCCCATGCCCATGCCCACCATCGTCGCTGGTCAGCAGCGGTTCACGTCGGCAGGCTGGCCGGTGCCGGAGGAGAGACGCCTCGTCACCGTGCTGTTCGTCGACATCGTCGGGTCGACCGCGCTCGTCGACCGGCTCGACCCGGAGGACGTGCGGGCCCTGCAACGGGCGTACTTCGACACCGTCGGCGGGGTGCTGCGCCGGTGGCACGGGGTGGTCGAGAAGTACGTCGGCGACGCGGTGATGGCCCTGTTCGGGGCGCGCCGGTCCGACGGGTTCGACGCGTACCGGGCGGTGCGGGCGGCGCTGGAGATCCAGGGGGCCCTCGACCGGCGGCCGCCGCCCGGCGCGCCGCGCCTGCGGGTCCGGGCCGGGGTGGCCACCGGCGAGGCGCTGGTGGACCTGGCCGCGGCGCGCGACGGCGGGCACGGCGTGGCCAGCGGCGCGGTGATCACCACAGCCGCGCGGTTGCAGGAGTACGCCCCGCCGGGCGGGGTGGCGCTCTGCGCGGCCACCCACCGCGCCACCGTGGGGCTGGTCGACCAGCGCCGCGTACCGCCGGTGGCCCTGGCCGGCAAGGCGCTGCCGGTCGACGTGTGGCACGCCACCGGCACGACCCGACCGGCCCCGCCCCGGCACGAGGGGCCGCTGGTCGGGAGGCGACGGGAACTGGCCGCCGCCCGGGACCTGATCGTCCGGGCCGTCCGGGACCGCAGCCCTCGTTGGCTGTCGCTGGTCGGTCCCGCCGGCAGCGGGCGCAGCCGGCTGCTGCACGAGCTGACCCGCGCGGTGCGGACCGTGGACGGGACGCCGGCGCGCTGGTGCGTCGCGCACTGCCCGCCGTACCCGGAGCCCCTGGCCCCCGTCGCGGACCTGGTGCGCGGGCTCGCCGGCCTCCGCGCCGGTGAACCGCCCGCGACGGTACGGCGACGACTCACCGCCGCCCTCACGGACCTGGTGCCGCCCGGCAGCCTGACCGAGGCGGTGTACGCGCTGGAGGCGCTGCTGGCCGCGCCGCACGGCTCCGGCGACGCGGCGCGGGGCGCCGAGGTGGCACGGGAGGCGCTGCTGGGGCTCGCCGCCCGGCAGCCGGTGATGGTGGCGGTGGACGACCTCGACCGGGCCACCGCCGCGCTGAGCCGCTTCCTGCACCGGCTCTTCGCGGCGGCCACCGCGCGGTCGCTGCCGCTGGTGGTGGTGGCGCTGCACCCTCCGGAGTGGGCGGACGTGCTGCCCGGTCCACGGGACCGGCGGCACCGGCTGGCGGTGCCGCCGCTGCGCCCGGTGGAGACCGGCCGGCTGCTGCGCCACCTGCTCGGCCGGGCCGACCAGCCGGCGGCGGTCGCCCGGCTGCTGCCGCTGGTCGGCGGCAGTCCCGGGCGGGCCGCCGCGTACGTGGCGTCGCTGGGCGCGGCGGCGTCCGTGCCGGAGGCGGTGCGCCGGGAGGTCGACGCCCGCCTGGACCGCCTCGACGGGACGCGGCGGGCCGTGCTGATGGCCGCCGCGACCGTCGGCACGGGGATCACCGCCGCGACGGCGGAGCGCCTGCTCGACTGGGCGTCCGGGCGGGCCACCCCGGTGCTGCGCGCCCTGACCGCGACGGGTCTGCTGGCCGCCCGCGCCGACGGCCGGTACGCCGTCGCCGACGCGGTGGTCCGCGAGGTCGCGTACGCGCGGCTGCCGAGGGCGACGCGGGCCGCGTTCGCCCGCCGGGCGGGGCGGCCGGCGGAGGCGGACGCGCCGCCGGCGCCCGTGGTCGATCGCGCCGCCGGCGCCCACGTGCGGCCGGTGGTCGCCGCCTCCTCGGAACGCGCCGGGTCCCACCGGGTGGTGCAGCTGGGCGGATGGACCGCGACCCGCGGTCGCGTCCCCTCGGCCGCCCCCGCCCCGACGGCCGACCACGACTGCACGGCCGGCCACGACTCCACGGTCGACCTCGGCCACGCGGCCGGTCCCGACCGGGCCGTCGGCCCTGACGGGACGCTCGGCCCCGGCGGGGCGCTCGGCCCCGGCGGGGCGACCGCCACCGGCCTCGTACCGGCCGCCGCGTCGGCGTCGGCCGTGCCGGTCCTGTCGACCGTGTCGGTCCTGTCGGGCGGGGCGGTCGGCGGTGGGGGCGTCCCGTCCGCCGGCGGAGCGGGCGCGTCGGCGCGGCGGCAGGGGCGCGCGCGAAGGCCGAGATGGGTCCTGCCGCGCGGCACGCCGGTCGCGGCGTGAGCGGGCGGCGCGCCCGTCGCGCCGGTCGGTGGGCGGTGCGCCGGTCGCGGCGGCGAGCGGGCGTAGGGGCGGATCTCCCCCACGATCCAAGCTAACAGGCACCGGATCCGGGCGGTATCGGGCGGCCGACCGAGTGCGCGGGTCGGCCCGACTGGCTAGTGCGGTGTCCATGAACCTTTGCCGGGTTCGTTGGGGTGGAATTGTCGTACCGGTGGTGTTGGCTTCGGTTTGTGCCTCGTCGTCGGGATTCTGCTGCGCCTGCGGTGGTGTATCGCACCGCTCGTATGGCGGTGCGGGTGACGCCCGCGCAGCGGCGGCGGTGTTTCGGGCTGCTGCGTTCGGCCGGTGATGTGTGGGCGTGCGTGCTGGAGGTCAACGCGTGGCGGCGTCGCCGCCGGGATGCGCCGCTGGCCGGTTATCAGGAATTGTGCCGGGAGTTGTCCGCCTCCGGGCCGGGCACCTTCGCCGAGCTGGACTCGACGGG
>NZ_JBFABB010000097.1:0-27709 GCF_040640035.1 Micromonospora sp. NPDC023633
GCGGCGGGGGTGGGGTCGCCCGCGCACGACGGGAGGGCGTCGGCATCCGGCCGGCCGGCCACCGGCAGCCGGGCGTGGACGGCGAAGCCGCCGCCGTCCCGGCGACCGGCCGCCAGGGTGCCGCCGGCGAGCCGGACCCGCTCGGCGAGGGCGAGCAGGCCGGAGCCGGTGGACGGCGGGCCCGGCAGCGGCCCGGCCGGTGGCGGCGCGTTGATCACGGCCACCTCGACCTGGTCGCCGTCCCGGGCCAGGACGACGGTGACCGCCGCGCCGGGGGCGTATCGGGCGGCATTGGTCAGTGCCTCGCGGACCACCCGGTGCGCGGCGTGCGCGGCCATCGGCGGCAGCTGCGCCAGGGCGTCCACGCCGTCCAGGCACACCGCCATGCCCGCCTCCCGGGCCCCGTCGACCAGCTCGGCGACGTCCTCGTCGGCCGGCCGGGTGGTCGCCGCGCCGTCCGGCTCCCGGAGCACCCCGATGATGCCGTGCAGCCGCTCGGTGGCGGCGGCGACGCTGGCCCGCAGCTCCCCGGCGGCGGCCCGGTGCCGGGGCGTGAGGTCGGCGGCGACCTCCAGCGCGGCGGCGCGCAGGGCGATCAGGCTCAGGTCGTGCCCGAGCGAGTCGTGCATCTCCTGGGCGATCCGGGCCCGCTCCCGCAGCCGGATCCGCTCGGCGGCGCCCCGCCGCTCCCGGTCCCGCGCCTCGGCGTGCCGACGGCCGGCGTCGGCCAGCACGGCCTGCTGGCGCCGGTACCGCCCGACGAGCCACGGGAACACCCCCGCGAAGAGCAGCACGGAGGCGAGCAGGAACCAGGTGGCCGCGCCGGTGCCGAGCAGCCCCAGGTTGAGCACGGTGCCACCGGCCGCGAGCACGGCGAAGGCGACGGCGGCCGGGACGGCGGTGACGCTGCGGCGACCAGCCAGGTAGCTGAACACCGGGATCGCGAAGAGGAAGTTGCCGTCCAGCAGCGAACCGAGCACCACGACGACCAGGGCGGCCACCGGCCACCGCCGGCTGACCGCGACCGCCGTGGCGAGCAGCAGCAACGCGCCGACCGTCAGGGCGGTGGCCTGCCACGAGTGCGGCGGGGTGACGCCCGCGTACCCGATCGGGGCGGCGGTGGTCACCCACAGGAGCAGGTCGGCGGTCCACCGCCGGACGGCCGCCCGGGACCACCGACCGCCGCCCGCGCGGGCGGACCACCAGCTCTCCACGGCGGCCAGGCTACCCACGCCCGACCTGCGCCGACACCGACGAAAGTCAGGTGCTCAGCTGATCTCCTCGGCCCACGCACGCCAGTCGTCGAGCACCCCGTACAGGGCCGGAGTGAGCCAGCCGGGCGCGGACCGGCGGAAGACGCCCGGATCCATCGCCCCCGTCCCGGCCGGCAGTGCGCCCATCAGCTTCGGCACCAGGTCGGTCAGGTTGGCCCAGTGCACCAGCTCCGGCGCGGCCGGCCAGGCGCCGACCACGACGCCGGCCGGCACCGCCCGGCGCTCCAGCGCCTCCAGCGTCAGCGCGGTGTGGTTCAGGGTGCCCAGACCGGCGCGGGTCACCACGACGGCCGGGCAGCCCAGCGCCACCGCCAGGTCCGCCACCGTCCAGGGCTTCCCCTCCGGCCACAGCCCCATCGGTACGAGCAGGCCGCCCGCGCCCTCGACGAGCACCAGGTCGTGCTTGTCGGCCTCCTCGCGGACCGCCTCGACGGCGGTGTGCAGCTCCAGCGGCTCCAGCTCGGCGACCCGGGCCGCGGCCAGCGGGGCGAGCGGGTCGGGGAAGCTGGCCAGGGTCCGGCCGGTCAGCGGGGCGGCCAGCCGGTTGACGGCGTCGACGTCGCCGGGCTCGCCCCCGGCCGTACCCGTCTGGGCGGGCTTGACCACCGCGACCCGTAGGCCGGCCGCCTGCGCGGCGGCGGCGATCGCGGCGGTGACCACCGTCTTGCCGACGTCGGTGTCGGTGCCGGTCACCAGCACCGGCCCGCGCCACGGCCCGGTCATGGGGCACACTCCACGATGACCTCCAGGGCCCGCTCGAAGTCCGCCCGGGGGACGCCGGCGCCGATGGTCAGCCGCAGCCGGGAGCGGCCGTCCGGGGTGGACGGGGGCCGGAAGCAGCCGACGGCGACGCCCCGGTCGCGGCAGTCGGCCGCCCAGGCGCTCGCCGCTTCGGGGCCGGGGGCGGTGACCGAGACGACCGCGCCGTCGGGGGCGGAGACCACCAGCCCGGCTCCACTCAGCCGGCGCACGGCCAGGGCGGCCCGGTCGGCCAGCTCCGCGCGCAGGTCGTCGCCGGCGCGGGCCAGCCCGACGGCGGCGTGCACGCCGGCGGCGACGGCCGGGGGCAGCGCGGTGTCGAAGATGAAGGTCCGGCCGGTCTCGATCACGTGCCGGACGAACTCCGCCGGCCCGGCGACCACCCCGCCCGCGCCGCCGAGGGCCTTGGAGAGGGTGGCGGTGACGACCACGTCGGGCTGACCGGCGAGGCCGGCGGCGGCGACGCCCCCGGCGCCGGCCGGGCCGGTCACGCCGAGGGCGTGCGCGTCGTCGACCAGCAGCAGCGCGCCGTGCTCCCGGGCGACGGCGTGCAGCCGGGCCAGCGGGGCGAGGTCGCCGTCGACGGAGAAGACCGACTCGGTGACGACCACCGCCGGCCGGCCGGGCGCGGCGGCGAGCGCGGCGGCGACCGCCGCGACGTCGGCGTGCGGGGTCACCACGGTCTCCGCGCCGGAGATCCGGCAGCCGTCGATCAGGGACGCGTGGTTGTGGGCGTCGGAGACGAGCAGCGTACGGGGCCGCACCAGCGCCCGGACCGCCGCGAGGTTGGCCAGGTAGCCGGAGGAGAAGACGAGTGCCCGTGCGGCGCCGAGCCAGTCGGCGAGGGCGTCCTCGAGCGCGTGGTGGGCGTCGGTGGAGCCGCGCACCAGCCGCGACCCGGTGGCCCCCAGCCCGTACGCGGACAGCGCCCCTACCGCCGCGGCGGTGACCTCGGGGTGGGTGGCCAGGCCGAGGTAGTCGTTGCCGGCCAGGTCGACCACGGCGTCGCCGGCGGCCCGCGGTCGCAGCCGGCGGGTCAGCCCCGCCTTCGCGCGCAGTTCGGCGCGGCGGTCGAGCGCCGCCAGCCAGTCCGCCACCGTCACCCCCACGCCGCCCGCGCCGGCCGCCGTCGGCCGCTTCCGCCGGGCGAAATTACCACCCGCCGGCCACCGCCCGGCGTGTCCACCCCGGCGCCCGTGGCCTCGACACGCGGGCCGTTCATCCCGGCCCGGCGGCCTTGTAGGGTACGAGCCATGCCAGAGATCCTCGACCAGGCCCGAACCCAGGTGCTGGAGAACGGCGTCGGTCTCGACCAGGCCGGCGTCCTCGCCGTGCTGAACCTGCCCGACGAGCACCTGCCCGCCGCCCTCCAACTCGCCCATGAGGTGCGGATGCGCTGGTGCGGGCCGGAGGTGGAGGTCGAGGGGATCGTCTCGCTGAAGACCGGCGGGTGCCCGGAGGACTGCCACTTCTGCTCGCAGTCCGGCCTCTTCACCTCCCCGGTGCGGTCGGTCTGGCTGGACATCCCCTCCCTGGTCGAGGCGGCGAAGCAGACCGCGGCGACCGGCGCGACCGAGTTCTGCATCGTGGCCGCCGTGCGCGGCCCGGACGCCCGGCTGATGAAGCAGATGCGCGAGGGCGTCGCCGCGATCAAGGCCGAGGTCGACATCCAGGTGGCCGCGTCGCTGGGCATGCTCAGCCAGGAGCAGGTCGACGAGCTGGTCGACATGGGCGTGCACCGCTACAACCACAACCTGGAGACCTGCCGCTCCTACTTCCCCAACGTGGTCACCACGCACTCCTGGGAGGAGCGCTGGGAGACCCTGCGGATGGTCCGCGAGTCCGGCATGGAGGTCTGCTGCGGGGGCATCCTCGGCCTCGGCGAGACGGTGGAGCAGCGGGCCGAGTTCGCCGCGCAGCTCGCCGAGCTGGACCCGCACGAGGTGCCACTCAACTTCCTCAACCCCCGCCCCGGCACCCCGCTGGGCGACCGGCCGGTGGTGGAGGGCAAGGACGCGCTGCGCGCCATCGCCGCCTTCCGGCTGGCCATGCCGCGCACCATCCTGCGGTACGCGGGCGGCCGGGAGATCACCCTCGGTGACCTGGGCACCCGCGACGGCCTGCTCGGCGGCATCAACGCGGTCATCGTCGGCAACTACCTGACCACCCTGGGCCGGCCGGCGACGGCCGACCTGGAGCTGCTCGACGACCTGAAGATGCCCGTCAAGGCGCTCTCCGCGACGCTGTGAGGGCCACCGTGACCCAGACGTGGTGCGACCGCTGCGGCGAGGCCGTGGCGGTCGGGTCGCACGACGGGTGCGCGGCGGCCCGGGTGCTGGAGCCGCCGCGCTTCTGCGCGCACTGCCGCCGCCGGATGAAGGTGCAGGTGCTGCCGGTCGGCTGGGCGGCGGTCTGCGTCGAGCACGGCGAGATCAGGGGCTGAGGCGGATGCTGCGTGGTCGGGTGGTGACCCTGCGGCCGGTGACGGCCGAGGACGTGCCGGCGCTCGCCGCGATCCGGGCCACCCCGGAGGTCCGGCGCTGGTGGCGTGGCGGCGACGACCTCGCCGCCGCCGTCCGGGCCGACCTCGGCGACGAGTCCCTGTCGGTGTACGTGATCGAACACGACGGCCGGGTGGTCGGCGCGATCCAGTGGTACGCCGAGGACGACCCGGACTACCGGCACGCCAGCATGGACCTCTTCCTCGACCCCGCGGTACGCGGCGCCGGGCTCGGCGGGGACGCGATCCGCACCCTGGTCCGGCACCTGATCGACGAGCACGGCCACCACCGGTTCACCATCGACCCGGCGGCGGCGAACACGGCGGCCGTCCGGGCGTACGCGAAGGTCGGTTTCCGCCCCGTCGGGGTGCTGCGCCGCTACGAGCGCGGCGAGGACGGGCGGTGGCACGATGGGCTGCTGATGGACCTGCTCGCCGACGAACTGGCCGACTGACCGCCCCCGGCGACGCACCGGGCGCAGCGCGTCGTCAGCGGCCCGGCGGGGCGGGGCGCATCGTCCGCAGCCACCGCCGGTGCCGCCGCCAGAGCAGCACCGACCCCAGCACGGCGGCCACCAGCAGGGCCGGCGGCACCGCCACGAACAGGATGACCGGCCGGGCCGGGAACGGAC
Source organism: Micromonospora sp. NPDC023633 (assembly GCF_040640035.1). Classification (NCBI taxonomy): domain Bacteria; kingdom Bacillati; phylum Actinomycetota; class Actinomycetes; order Micromonosporales; family Micromonosporaceae; genus Micromonospora; species Micromonospora sp. NPDC023633. Next base: position 5,166 of record NZ_JBFABB010000097.1, read on the forward strand.
GAGGATCGGTCGCCGGGGCGCCGAAGCGGCCGGCCACCAGCAGGTCCCGCGCCACGTCCATCGCCCACACCGGGCCGGGCGGGTCGAGCAGCGTCTCGACGTGACCGTCGGGGCGCAGGGCCACCAGCTGGACGTGCCCCGTCTCCCAGTAGCCGGTGTCGTTCCACTCCGTGCGGTCGGTCGTGCTGGTGCCCGGCTCCGGCTCGTAGCGCAGTGCCACCAGGTCGGTCCCACCGCGCCAGCCGAGCGCCCGCAGTGCCTGCCCGCGTACCGGCGGGAGCGCGGGGCCGGCACCGTCGCGTCCGGTGGCGGCGTCGACGTACCCGACCCGCCAGGTGCGCGCGGCCCGCTGGTCCGCGTCGCACCGGCTCAGGCAGCCGTCCAGGTGGAACACGGCGACGGCCGAGCCGTCGGGGGTGAACGCGCCGATCCCGGCGAGCCGGCGGTCCGGCCCCAGCTGCCTGGACCAGGACGACTCCCCGTTGCGGTCGAGCATGACCAGTTCGTCGCCCGCGCTGGCCACGATCCGCGAACCGTCCGGGGAGAAGGCGGCCAGCGAGCCGGTCCGCACGCTCCACGGGTCGCCGAGGCCCGGCCCGAGGTCCCTGGTCGCGCCGCTGGCCAGCTCCAACAGCACCAGCCGGCTGGGCCACGGGCCGTCGTCCTCCGCGTCCTGGCCGGTGCGCTCCGCATGGTGCAGGACGAGCAGCGCGCTGCCGTCGGGCGCCCAGGCCACCGGCGTACCGCAGCAGGTGCTGCCGGCCCAGCCGGTGAAGACCCGGCGGCTGCCGTCGGTGAGGTCGGTGACGCCCACCCAGCCGTCGGTGAAGCTGTCGGCGACGTACCGGCCGTCCGGGGAGAGCAGCACCTCCTCCCCCGCGACACTCTCCCGGCCGCCGTAGAGCAGCATCCGGTACCGGCCGTCGCGGCCGAGGACCGCGACCTTGCCCTCGTGGTCGAGGCCGTCGATGCCGCGCAGGCCGAGGCCGCCGCCGCTGAACAGCAGCGAGGCCGGTCCTGGCGGGTCCTGCTCCACGGTGGCCTGCCACATGTACGGCAGGCCGATCCGCTCCGGCACGCCGTCCGGGGCCGCCGCCGGCGTCGCCCACGGGCCCGGGGCCCCGAGCCCGGCCGGCACGCCGAGCGCGCAGGCCAGCACCGCGACCAGGGCCGCCCCGGCGGTACGCCAGCGGGCCCGCCGCCGCTGCCGCCGACCGGCGGCCCACAGGTCACCGGGCAGCCGGGCCGGCGGCATCCGCTCGCCCAGCTCACGCAGCGCGGTACGCAACTCGTCGCTCATCGGTCCCTCCGTGTGGTCACGCCGACCAGGTCGGCCAGCTCGGGGGCGTGTGCCCGCAGCCGCGCCAGGGCGTCCCGCGTCTGGCTCTTGACGGTCGAGACCGAGCAGCCGAGCGCGTCAGCGGTCTCCGCCTCGGTGAGGTCCTCGAAGAAGCGCAGCACCAGCACGGCCCGTTGGCGTGGGGCGAGCCGGGCCAGTGCGGCACGGACCACCATCGCGCGGGCGACGCCGGCGCTCCCGTCGGGCGTCACCTGCTCCGGCGGGTCCGCGCGCAGGTCCACCTGCCGCCAGCGACGCCGCCAGAGCGAGACGTGCTGGGTGTACATGGTCCGCCGGACGTACGGCTCGGGGTCGCCGGCCGCGCTCACCCGCTCCCAGTGCCGGGCCACCCGGACCAGCGTGAGCTGCACGAGATCCTCGGCCTGGTGCCGGTCACCGGTCAGCAGCCACGCCGCCCGGGACAGCGCCGCGATCCGCCCGGACACGTACGCCCGGAACGACTCCTCAGGGTCCACACCCACCTCCCGACACGGAGCACGCCCGGCGGTGGCCGCGCGGGTGGGTCCGGCGGGGAGTTTTTCAGGCGTCCCAGATTAGGTCGCGGTCACCGCAGCGGCGGGCGCCGTCGGCGGGGCGGTGCGGGGTGAGCCGGCCGTCGGGCATCAGGTGGCGCACCGGCACGCCGTGGACCAGCCCGGCGACGTCGGCGATCAGCCGCCGGTGGCAGCGCCACCAGACGCTCTCGCTGCACATCACCGCCGTGGTCCGGGCCGCCGCGTCGGCCAGCACCGCGTCCAGCGCCGCCCGGAAGTCGGCGGTACGGGTGTACGCCGCGTACGCCCGGAAGGCGGCGACCGTCCACCAGCTGTCCGGCTCGTCGGCGCCGGCCGGGGTGTGCCGCCGGCCGCCGAGGCGCTGCTCCCAGCGGTAGTCCACGCCGACCGCCGGCAACCAGCGGGCCAGCTCCTCCCGGCGTACGTCGGGGTTGGTCCGGCTGGCCGGGAACCGCCGCACGTCCACGACGAGCGCGACCCCGGCGCCGGTCAGCAGCTCGCCCAGCCGCTGCCGGTCCGCCGCCCCGTGCCCCACCGTCACCAGCTCCACCTGGAGAGGATGCCCGGAATCTTGGACAGCTACCGTTCCCGGCGGCCGGGAATTGTCCAAGATCTGTGAGCCGGCCGGTCGGGGAGCCGGCGGTGCGGGCCCGCCCTTCCCGCCGAGGAGGCCGACGCGCTCGACTGGCTGGCGTTCGAGCAGGCCGCACCGGCGGGTGGGCCGAGGCGTGCTGGGCCGGCTGCCAGCAGCGACGGATCACGCCGGGTGGAATCCGGCCGGCATGGGACTGCTCCTAGCGCGGACACCGTGAGCGGGAGCGTCCGCGGGGCTGATCGCGTTACACCGACACGCCTGCGGAGAGTGAGGAATTTCGCCGCCGGGCCGATCAGTTCGGCGCGTCGCCACAGCTCAAATCGATAGACCGATGTCCACGGCCGTCACGCATCGTGCGATTATGTGCTGCCCCCCCTCGATCAATCTCGGAGGAATCCTCATGCCACAGCGTCGGCTCGCGGCGCGCGCGGCCATCTCTGTCGCCGCCGCCACGGCCTCCCTCGCTCTCGCCACCCCTGCGTGGGCGAGCGCCACGGCCCTCTCTCAGGCGGCCCCCGGTGGCCGCAATCCCGCTGGCGACAACGGCACGGTGAAGATCGACGGCCGGGAGTTCGAGGACAAGGTCGACAACCAGCCGCACGTGACCTGCGAGTTCGAGCTGGAGTTCTTCAACTTCGACACGGACCAGGCGGCCGACATCACCCTGACCGCGCAGCCCCCGTCCGGCAAGGCGAAGGTGGTCTGGTCGGTCAAGAACAGGACCATCAGCACCGACCCGGCCTCGGGCGCGGAGAACGACCACGACGAGGTCATCAGGCTCTCCGCGGCGGACCTGGACCTGACCGGGCTGACCCAGCATGAGAAGCAGGGCTACCACATCAAGCTCGACGTGGACCTGGTCGACGGCAAATCGTCCGACGCCAAGCACAAGGTCTTCTGGCTGAAGCCGTGCGACGCGGCGGATCCGGGCACCTCGACCCCGACCGCCTCCGCCACGCCGACCACTCCGTCGACGCCCGGGGCGAGCCCCTCCACGACGCCGGGTGGCGGCACGGGCGGCGGCGACGAGGACGGCGGCAGCCTGCCGATCACCGGTGTGGCCGCGACCAGCACCGCGCTGGCTGGGCTCGTCCTGATCGGCGGTGGCGTCGCCCTGACCGTGCTACGTCGCCGGCGCGACAACATCACCTTCACCAGCTGATCCCGCCGATCGCCCGACCGGCCGCCGAACACGTCGTTCGGCGGCCGGTTCCGTACTGGCGGGCAGGCCCGTCGCCCTCGCCCGGAGATTCATCACATCAATTAAGTTTATCGATACTTTGCTCGCGTACGCCCAGCTCAGGGCCAGCAGCGACCATCAGGAGGTCGCGCCGCGACCGGCCGGGCGCGGACCGCGGCGTTCCGGCATACGAACGTACTGTTGCCGCGCCGCTTTCCGGCGCGCGACAGTACGCCACACCAGCGGTGCCATCGACGCCGCCGCTCCCCCGGTCAACCCTGAGGAGATCGCGATGGCTCTACGACTCGCCGACGGCACCGCCTGGTCCGACACCCTCGCCCGCGCGGTGGCCGCCGCGCCCGAGGCGTTCGGCGCCCCGGTCGACGGTGTCACCACCCTGCACAACCTCGTACGTGGCGACTGGCACGCGGTGGGCTCACCCAGCCCGGTGCGCACGCCGGTGGACAACACCGTGCTGGTCAACCTGGCCCGCCTCGACGCGGACTCCGCCCGCGCCGCGGTCGCGCACGCCGCCGCCGCGCACCGGGCCTGGGCCGGCACCCCCCTCGCCGAACGCAAGGCCCGGGTCACCGACGCCCTGGAAGCGCTCACCGCCCACCGCGACCTGCTCGCCCTGCTGCTGGTCTGGGAGATCGGCAAGCCGTGGCGGCTGGCCTGCGCCGACGTGGACCGGGCGCTGGACGGCGTCCGCTGGTACGTCGACGAGATCGACCGGATGCTCGCCGACGGCCGGGAGCCGTTGCCGGGGCCGGTCAGCAACATCGCGTCCTGGAACTACCCGATGAGCGTGCTCGTGCACGCCGAGCTGGTGCAGCTGCTCGCCGGCAACGCGGTGATCGCGAAGACCCCGTCGCAGGGCGGGGCGGTCTGCCTCACCGTCGCGCACGCGCTGATGCGCCGCGCCGGGCTGCCCGCCACCCTGGTCTCCGGCGGCGGCGAGGAGCTGTCCGAGGTCCTCGTACGGGCGCCGGAGATCGGCGCCGTCGCGTTCGTCGGCGGGCGCTCCAACGGCGGCAAGGTCGCCGCCGCGCTGCTCGACTCCGACAAGCGGCACTTCATCGAGCAGGAGGGCCTCAACGCCTGGGGCATCTGGAACTTCTCCCAGTGGGACCTGCTCGCCGGGCACCTGAAGAAGGGCTTCGAGTACGGCAAGCAGCGCTGCACCGCGTACCCGCGCTTCGTGGTGCAGCGGGACCTCGTCGACGAGTTCCTCGACATGTACCTGCCGGTGGTGCGCTCCGTCCGCTTCGGACACCCGCTCGCCGTCGGCGACGACTGGACCGCCGGTGACCCGCTGCCCGAACTGGACTTCGGCCCGCTGATCAGCGCCGCCAAGGCCGACGAGCTGCGCCGCAAGGTCGACGAGGCGGTACGCGGCGGCGCGGTGCCGCTGCACCGGGGCAAGCTGCACGGCGCGCCGTTCCTCGACGGGCAGGACACGTCGGCGTACGTGGCGCCGTCGGTGCTGCTGGCCCCGCCCGGCCGGTCCCGGCTGATGCACGCCGAGCCGTTCGGCCCGGTCGACACCATCGTCGTGGTGGACACCACCGACGAGCTGCTGGCCGCGATGAACGCCTCGAACGGCGCGCTGGTCGCCTCGCTGGCCTGCGACGACGAGGAGCTGGCCGGCAAGCTCGCGGTCGACCTCCAGGCGTTCAAGGTGGGCATCAACAAGCCGCGCTCCCGGGGCGACCGGGACGAGCCGTTCGGCGGCCGGGGCGCGTCCTGGAAGGGCGCCTTCGTCGGCGGCGACCTGCTGGTGCAGGCGGTCACCCAGGGCGGCGACGGACGGCTCTACGGCAACTTCCCCGACTACAGCAGCTACCCGACCACCTGAGGTGCGAGGAAGGGGCCCTGCCTGCACCGCAGGCGTCAGCAAGGGCCCCTTCCGTTGACCGTGGGCACGCCCACGGTCAACGGCACGGTCAGGGTCACCAGCGCGCCGTCCCGCTCGGCCGGGGCCGGCCGGCCGAGCCGCCGCACGGTGCGCAGCATCGGGGCGTTCTCCGCGTGGACGTGCAGCACCAGGGCGGCGTAGCCGGCCTGCTCGGCGTGCCGGACCAGCCGGCGCAGCAGGGCCGAGCCGAGGCCCCGCCGCTGCCAGTCGTCGCGGACCAGCAGCGCCACCTCGGCCTCGTCGCCCTCGGCGAGCAGGTTCGCCATCGCCACCACCGACTCCCCCACCCCGACGTCGCCGGCCGTGGCGAGCAGGGTCAGGCCCCGGGCCGGCTCCAGCAGCCGGCGCAGCCGGGCCGGCGAGGGAGCCGCCGCACCGCCCAGGTAGCGGCGGTACCGGCTACGCGCCGAGCATCCCTCGTGCAGCTCGGCCACGCCGGGCAGGTCGTCCGCGGTCGCCGGCCGTACGGCCGCCTCGGCGCCGCCGGGCAGCACCAGGGTGACCTGCTCGGCGGCCCGGCGCGCGACGGCCGCCGACAGCTCGACCAGGGCCTGGGCCCGGGCGTACTCGGCCGGGGTGAAGCCCGGCACGGCGCGGCGCAGCGCGAACGACCCGCCGGCCGGATCGTCCAGCAGCATGGTGGTGTCGGCGAGCCCGCCGCCGGAGCCGGCCGACGCGGGTCGCCAGGTCACCGCGTCCGCCCCGAGCAGGGCGCGCAGCGCCTCCCCGGTCGAGTCGGGATCCCGCACCAGTCGGGTGGCCAGGCCGAGCGCCCGGGTGGGCTGGTCGGCGAGCCCGCGCGCCTCGCTGCGCGCCACCCAGCAGTCCCGGCCCCGCCCCCGCTGCACGGCGGCGACGAGGCCGGCCTCGTCGAGCGTGTCCGGCGCGTCGACCAGGAAGTCGTCGACGGCGCCCCGTTCGGTGGTGTGCACCTGCACGGCGAGGATGTTGACCCCCCGCAGGGCCAGGCTCGCCGTCAGCACCGACAGGTAGCCCGGCCGGTCGTCCACGGTCGCCCGGATCCGCCACAGCGTCATGGTTCGCTCCCTTCCCCCGTACCACCCTCGCCGGTCGCTGTTGCGGGCCGGTTGCCCCCGGGTGACGGCTCCGGTTCCGCCGTGGCGACCTGCGCCACACCGACCGCCGTCCGGCCGGCCGGACTCAGGGGTTGGCGGCCAGGGGTGCCGCCCCGACCAGGTCGAGCCGGTCGCCGAGGATCACCGCCGCGGCCCGGACGAGCTGCGCCAGCCGGTCCACCTCCGTGGCGTGGAACGCCGCCGCGGCCGGCGTCCCGGCGCACTCCCGGGCCACCACCAGCACGAGGCCGGCCCGACCGAACGGCGCGACCGCGAAGTGCGCGCCGCCGGGCGTGCTGATCGCCCGGGCGCGCAGCGGGGTCACCTCCGGCAGCGGCGGCGGTACGGGGGCGCGCCAGCTCGCGTACCCGACGGTCGCCTCCCCGGCGGCGCCGGTCCGCGAGGCCCAGTCCACCGGCACCACCGCGGCGACCGCCCAGTCGGCGGCGAGCAGCCCGGGGACGGCGTCGACCAGGGTGGCGACGCCGTCGACCGGGTTGGCCGCGACCTGGGCCAGCAGCTCGGCGTCCTGCCCGGAGGTGGTGGGCGCGCCGATCGCCCGCCACACCCCGTCCACCCGGACCCCGGGGATCGCCGCCAGCCCGGCGAGCAGCCGCTCGACCCGCGCCGCGCCCGGCCAGACCACGGTGAAGTCGTCCACCGCCCGCCCGCCGAGCCGCTCCAGGACGACCACCTGGACGATGTCCGCGCCGGACACGCCCATGGTGCGCGCCACCTGACCGAGCGTGCCCGGACGGTCCGGCAGGGTGACCCGAACTCGCAGCAACATGTCTGAACCCTCCGCTCGGCGGGCCGGCACCGCTGGCCGGCAGGCTGGGCCCCAGCCTGGTCGGTGGCCGTTTCGCCCCTGTTGCCGCGGCATGTCCCGAGGGTCACATCCCACCTTGACAACATGGCGGAGCTGCCATCAACTATCCGGATGACCGAGCCGGCCGTCGACGCGCCCGGGCCGGGCAGCACGCCTGCCCCCGCCGCCTCCCCCCGCGGGCTGGATCTCGACCGCCTCGCCGGTTATTTGGCCGGGCACCGGCCCGAGCTGGCCGACGGCCCGCTGCGGGCCCGGCTGATCGCCGGCGGCAAGTCCAACCTGACCTACCTGCTGGATGTCGGCGAGCGGGAGGTGGTGCTGCGCCGCCCGCCGCTCGGGCACGTGCTGGCCACCGCGCACGACATGGCCCGGGAGTACCGGGTGATCTCCGCGCTGGCGCCGACCGACGTGCCCGTGCCCGAGGCGCTGCTGCTCTGCGAGGACGCCGACGTGATCGGCGCGCCCTTCTACCTGATGGAACGGGTGCGCGGCGAGGTGTTCCGCACCCGCGCCCAGACCGACCCGCTCACCGCCGACCAGCGGCGGGAGCTGGCGATGGCGATGATGGACACCCTCGCCGCGCTGCACGCGGTCGAGCCCGCCTCGGTCGGGCTGGCCGACTTCGGTCGCCCGGAGGGCTACCTCGCGCGGCAGGTCCGCCGGTGGGCCGGCCAGCTCGACCGGTCCCGCAGCCGGCCGCTACCCGGCATCGAGGAGCTGCGGGACCTGCTCGCGGGCACCGCGCCGGAGGACGCCAACGCCGGCCGGATCGTGCACGGCGACTACCGGCTGGACAACCTCCTCGCCACCGTCGACCCGGTGGCCGTACGGGCCGTGCTCGACTGGGAGATGGCCACCCTCGGCGACCCGCTGGCCGACCTCGGGCTGCTGCTGACCTACTGGGACGTGCTCGGCGGCAGCGACTCGGCCGCCGGCAACCCGGTCGCCGACGGGCTCGGCCCGCGCGCCGGGTTCCCCACCGGGACGGAGCTGATCGCGCGGTACGCCGGGCGCGGCGACGTCGACGTCGGGCCGCTGCACTGGCACGTCGCGCTCGGCTGCTTCAAGCTCGCGGTGATCTGCGAGGGCATCCACTACCGGCACACGCTCGGGCAGACGCTCGGCGAGGGCTTCGACCGGATCGGCGACATGGTGGCACCGCTGGTCGAACACGGGCTGACCGCCGCCAGGGAGCGTTGATGGACTTCGCCTACGACACCCGCACCGAGCAGTTGCGGGCCGAGTTGACCGCGTTCCTGACCGAGCACGTCGAGCCGGCCGAGGCGGTGCACGCCGCGCAGGTGGCCGCCGCCGGCGACCCCTGGGCCCGGCCTCCGGTGATGGCCGAGCTGAAGGCCGAGGCGCGCAGGCGCGGCCTGTGGAACCTCTTCCTCCCCGACCCGCGTCACGGCGCCGGCCTGACCAACCTCCAGTACGCTCCGCTGGCCGAGCTGACCGGGCGCAGCCCGCACCTGGCCCCGGAGGCGCTCAACTGCGCGGCGCCGGACACGGGCAACATGGAGCTGCTCGCCGAGTTCGGCTCGCCGGAGCAGCAGGAGCGCTGGCTGCGGCCGCTGCTGGAGGGCGAGATCCGCTCCGCGTTCTGCATGACCGAGCCGGAGGTGGCGTCCTCGGACGCGACGAACATCGCGACCCGGATCACCCGCGACGGCGACCACTACGTGGTCAACGGGCGCAAGTGGTGGTCGTCGGGGGCGATGGACCCGCGCTGCGAGATCTTCATCGTGATGGGCAAGACCGACCCGGGGGCGGACCGGCACCGCCAGCAGAGCATGATCCTGGTGCCCCGGGACACCCCCGGCGTCGCCGTGCGGCGGGGCATGACGGTGTTCGGCTACAGCGACGCCTCGCACGGCGGCCACGCCGAGATCGACTTCACCGACGTCCGCGTACCGGTGGAGAACCTGGTCGGGGCGGAGGGCGCCGGCTTCGCGATCGCCCAGGCCCGGCTCGGCCCCGGCCGGATCCACCACTGCATGCGGCTGATCGGCATGGCGGAGCGGGCCCTGGAACTGCTCTGCCGGCGGGCGCTGGAGCGGGTCGCGTTCGGTCGGCCGCTCGCCGAGCAGGGCGTGGTGCGCGAGTGGATCGCCGAGTCCCGGGTGCGCATCGAGCAGGCCCGGCTGCTGGTGCTCAAGACCGCCTGGCTGATGGACACGGTCGGCAACAAGGGCGCGCACACCGAGATCCAGGCCATCAAGATCGCCACTCCCGCCATGGCCGAGTGGGTGATCGACAAGGCCATCCAGGCGTACGGCGGGGCCGGCGTCAGCCAGGACACCCCGCTCGCCGCCCTCTGGGCCCAGTCCCGCACGCTGCGTCTGGCCGACGGCCCCGACGAGGTGCACCGTTCCTCTCTGGCCAAGCGCGAACTGCGCCGCTGGTCGGACTGACCCCGGCACCGACCCGACCCGCACCCCCGCCCAGCCGCGGACAGCCACCGGACGGCACGAGGCCGGTGGGGTCAGGCGGAGGCGCGTTCGATCAGCTGGGTGTCGAGCAGGATGTGGGGGGACGGGAGTTCGTCGCCGCGGATGCGGGAGACCAGCAGGCGGGCCATCTGCCGGCCCATCTCCTCCACCGGCTGAAAGACCGTGGTCAGCGGCGGCTCGGACTGCCGGGCGATCGGGGCGTCGTCGAAGCCGACCATGGCGACGTCCTCCGGCACCCGCCGGCCCGCCTCGCGCAGCGCGCGCAGCGCCCCGAACGCCATCAGGTCGGACGCGACGAAGACGGCGTCGAGGTCGGGGCAGACCTCCAGCAGCCGCCGCATCCCGGCCGTCCCGCTGCCCTCGCTGAAGTCCCCGTACGCGATCAGGTTCGGGTCGACCCCGCCCCCGGCGGCCTTGACCGCCTCCTTGTAGCCGGTCAGCCGGCCCAGGCCGGCGCCCATGTCCTGCGGGCCGGCGATGGTGGCGATGCGCCGCCGTCCACGGCCGGCCAGGTGTTCCACCGCCCGGCGGGCACCGCCGACGTTGTCCACGTCGACGTAGTACGCCGGCTGCGCGCCGGGTTGCAGCATCCGCGCCGGGCGGCCGCCGAGCACGGTGGGCAGGCCGCGCTCCTCCAGCAGGGTGGGCAGCGGGTCGGAGTCGTGCAGCGACAGCAGCAGCACGCCGTCGACGTGCTGGTTGGTCAGGTGGTGCTCGACCCGCTCCCGCTCGATCGGCGACTGCACCATGGCGAGCCAGAGCTGCAACGGGGTCTCCAGCAGCCCCGAGCTGACGCCCCGGACGATGCCGGCGAAGAACGGCTCGGTGAAGACCCGGTCGCCGGATTCCGAGACCACCAGGGCGATCGAGTCGGTGCGCTGGGTGACCAGGGCGCGGGCGGCCCGGTTCGGCACGTACCCCAGCTCGGCGATGGCCTGCTGCACCGCGGCGCGCGCCTCGGGGCTCACCTGGGGCGAGCCGTTGACCACCCGGGAGACCGTCCCGCGACCGACGCCGGCGCGGGCGGCGACGGCGTCGAGGGTCGGGCGCCCGAGCGACCGGGTGCGCTGCGTTGTCATTGTCTGCTCCTCCGACGGCGGACCGGCCCCGGCGCCACCCCGTGCGGGGTGGCGCCGGGGCCGCCCGTTGATGGCTGGCCCTGGCCTATTGTGCGGCCAGACCGTTGCGTCGGATCACCTCGGCGTACCACCTGGCGCTGGACTTGGGGATGCGGACCTGGCTGTCGTAGTCGACGTGGACCATCCCGAACCGCTTGGTGTAGCCCCAGGCCCACTCGAAATTATCCATCAGTGACCAGGCGAAGTATCCGCGCAGGGGCACGCCGGCCTCGATCGCCTCGTGCGCGGCGCGCAGGTGGGCGTCGAAGTACGCCAGCCGGTCGACGTCGTCCACCTGCCCGTCGACCACCTCGTCGACGAAGGCGGAGCCGTTCTCGGTGACGTAGAGCGGCAGGTCGGTGTACTCCTCGTGCACCCGGCGCAGCGTCTCCACCAGACCGGGGGCGTCGATCTCCCAGTTCATGTCGGTGACCGGCACGCCCCGGGTGACGAACCGGACGTCCTCGCTGCCCGGCCAGCACGACGGCGCCCGCCAGTACGGCTCCGGCTCGGCGCCCGGGACCGGCGCGGCGACGACGTGGCGGCTGTAGTAGTTGACGCCGACCACGTCCAGCGGGGTGGAGATGGTCGCCAGGTCACCGTCGCGCACGTGCCCGAAGTCGGTGACCCCGGCGAGGTCGGCCGTCAGGTCCGCCGGGTAGGAGCCGCGCAGCAGCGGGTCCAGGAAGAAGCGGTTGGCCAGCCCGTCGATGCGCCGCGCGGCGTCGACGTCGGCGGGCGCGTCGGTGGCCGGGGTGACCGGGTAGAGGTTGACCGTCACCCCGACCTCGGCGGTCGGCCGGGCCGCGCGCAGCGCCTGCACGGCGAGGCCGTGGCCGAGCATCAGGTGGTGCCCGGCCCGGACGGCGTCGGCGCCGTCCGAGCGGCCCGGCGCGTGCACCCCGGAGCCGTAGCCGAGGAACGCCGAGCACCACGGCTCGTTGAGCGTGGTCCAGTAGCGCACCCGGTCGCCGAGCGCGTCGGCCACCAGCGTGGCGTAGTCGGCGAACCGCGCGGCGGTGTCCCGGGCCGGCCAGCCGCCGGCGTCCTCCAGCGGCTGCGGCAGGTCCCAGTGGTAGAGGGTGAGCCACGGCTCGATCCCGTGCCCCAGCAGCTCGTCGACGAGCCGCCGGTAGAAGTCGAGCCCCTCGGCGTTGGCGGGGCCGGTGCCGCCCGGCTGCACCCGCGGCCAGGAGACCGAGAACCGGTACGACTTCAGCCCCAGCTCGGCCATCAGCGCGACGTCGGAGCCGACGCGGTGGTAGTGGTCGCAGGCCACGTCACCGGTGTGCCCCTCGACCACCCGGCCGGGGGTGTGGCTGAAGGTGTCCCAGATCGACGGGGTCCGGCCGCCCTCGGCCGCCGCGCCCTCGATCTGGTACGCGGCGGTGGCCGCGCCCCAGAGGAAGCCGGGTGGGAAGGTCAGCGGCGGACGGTCGACGACGACGCCGGCGGCGGGCGGGCTGGCGGGGTTGCTCACGACTTGACGGCACCTTCCATGATGCCGCCCACGATCTGGCGGCCGAACACGATGAACACGATCACCAACGGTAGAGTGCCGACCGCCGTGGCGGCGAACACCTGCGAATAGTCGGTGTAGTAGGCGTACGACAGGAAGGCCAGCGAGACCTGGAGGGTCGGGTTCTCGGAGGTGAGCACCGCGTACGGCCACAGGAACGAGTTCCAGGTCTCCATGAAGGTCAGCAGGCCGAGCACGGCGGCGGCCGGGCGCAGCGCGGGCAGCACGATGTTCCAGTAGATCCGGAAGGTGCTCGCCCCGTCCACCCGGCCCGCCTCGATCAGCTCGTCGGAGATGGCCTGGGTGGCGTACTGCCGCATCATGAACACGCCGAACGCGCTGACCAGGAACGGCACGGTCACCGCGTAGAGGGTGTCGAACCAGTTCAGGTCCTGGATCATGCCCCAGAGCGGGATGAGCCCGAGCTGCGTCGGGATCATCATGGTGACGATGATCGTCAGCAGCAGGGCGTTGCGGCCCCGGAAGCGCAGCTTGGCGAAGGCGAATCCGGCGAGCGACCCGGTGATCACCACGGAGATCGTCACGATGCCGGAGACGATCACCGAGTTGAGCAGGCCGGTGAGGAAGTTCGCCGCCTCGTTGTCGAGCACCCGGCCGAAGTTGTCGCCGAACGATCCGGCCGGCGTGACCGGCGGCGGGACGTCGTTGATCGAGTCCAGGCTGCGGGTGGCGATGACCACCATGTAGTAGAACGGGTAGATCGAGAACAGCGTCGCCAGGACGAGCGCGACGTAGGTCAACGGGCTGGTGCGCCACAGGCGCCGGGATGCCGAGTTCATCTCCGCGTTCCTCACTTCACCGTGCGGCGGACGAGCAGGAAGTTGATCCCCGAGACGAGGGCGATCATCAGGAACATCGCCCAGGCGACCGCGGCGCCGTAGCCGGCGGTGTTGAGGTTCTCGATGCCCAGCTCGTACATGTACATGGCCAGGGTCTGGAACTCGCGCTGGTCGCCGCCGATGATGTTGCCGTTGGCGAAGACGAGCGGCTCGGTGAAGAGCTGGAGCCCGCCGATGGTGGAGAGGATCACCACGAAGACGAAGGTCGGCGTGAGCATCGGCAGGGTGATCCGCCAGAACTGCTTCCACTGGCCGGCGCCGTCGAGCGCCGCCGCCTCGTACAGGTCGCGCGGGATGGCCTGCATGCCCGCGAGCAGGATCAGGGTGTTGTAGCCGGTCCACCGCCAGTTGACCATGGAGGCGATGGCGGTCCAGGAACTCCAGCGCTCGGCGTCCCAGTCGATCGGGTCGATCCCGACGAGGCCGAGCACCCAGTTGATCACGCCGAAGTCGCGCTGGAAGAGCATGCCGAAGACGATCGCCACGGCGGCCACCGAGACCACGTTCGGCATGAAGATCGCCATCCGGAACAGCGTGCGCGCGCGCAGGAAGGTGCGGTTGAGCAGGTTCGCCAGGAACAACGCGAGCAGCAGCTGCGGGATGGTCGACAGCAGGAAGATGCCGAAGGTGTTGAGCGTGGCGTTCCAGAAGTACTCGTCCCTGACCAGGGCGACGTAGTTGTCGAACCCGATGAAGCTGTGGTCGCCGATCAGGTTCCAGTCGTGCAGGGACATCCAGGCGGTCCGCAGCATCGGGTAGAGCCCGAAGATGCCGAAGACCACGAAGAACGGCGCGATGTAGAGGTACGGCGAGTACTTCAGGTCCAGCCGGGTCAGCGAGTGCGATCGAGACCGGCGCCGCGCGGGCGGGCGGGGTGGCGGTGCGGCGGGCGACGGCGGCGCCGTCGTGGCCGAGAGGCTCATGCGGGGTCCTTTCCCGGCGTCGGCGCGGGCGCGCGCCGACGCCCAGGCGCTCTTACGCGGAACGGGACGGCGCCGATGGCGTCCGGGGGTGCGACGGGGACGGCGCCGGTGGCGTCCGGGTGTGTGGACCCGGACGCCACCTGGCGACGAGGTGGGTCAGAAGGCGCCCTGCGTCTTGGCGTCCTTGGCGAACTGCTCCCAGGCCTTGTCCTTCGCGGCCTGCCCCTGTTCGTACGAGCGCAGCGCCGGCTCGAACGCGTTCTCCTTCACCGCCTGGTGCTTCGGGCCGAGGTGCAGCGGCTGGATCTTGGCGACGCTCGCACCGAAGATCTTGCCGGTCGGCGCGTTGTTGAAGTACTCGTTGGTGTAGGCGAGGAACTCCGGGTTCTTCAGCGCCTCCAGGTTGGTCGGCAGCGGGCCCTTGAGCTTGAACGCCGCCACCTGGCTCTGCGCGTTGGTCAGGTACTCGGCGAGCTTCGCCGCCTCCTTGGGGTACTTGCTCTGGGTCGGGACGCCGAGCCAGGAACCACCCCAGTTGCCGGCGCCGCCGGGCACCGGGGCGACGTCCCACTTGCCCTTGTTCTCGGGGCCGGAGTTGTCCGCGACGATGCCGAGCATCCAGGACGGGCAGAAGGTCGCCGCGAAGGTGCCCTGCTTGAAGCCGGCCGACCACTCCGGCGACCAGGTGGCCGTCTCGGCGGTGATGTTGGCGTCGGCCATCGCGACCGCGGTGTCCCAGGAGGTCTTCACCGCCGCGCTCTTGTCGGCGACGATGTTGTCGTCCTTGTCGTAGAACAGCTCGCCGCCCTGCTGGAACATGACGGCGCTGGCGGCGGTGGTGACCGAGTCGAGCAGACCCTTGCCGGTGGCGGTGCGGTACTTCTTGCCGGTCTCGATGAAGGCGTTCCAGTCCGGCCAGAGGGCGGCGACCTGGTCCCGCTCGACCGGCAGCTTGGCCGTCTGGAAGAGGTCCCGGCGGTAGCAGACCGCGAGGCTGCCGACGTCGGTCGGCAGGCCGATCAGCCGGCCGTCGGGCGCCTTGCCCAGCTCCCACTTCCAGGGCAGGTAGTCCTTGCTGTGGTCGGCGACCAGCGGGGCGAGGTCGGCCCAGTTCGCCGGGTTGGCCTTGAACTCGTTGAGGATGCCCTCTTCGAGGGCGACCACGTCGGCGGCGCCCTTGCCGGTGGCCAGCGCCCGGACGATCTTCGGCCGGTACTCGTTGAGCTGCGCGGTCTTGCGCAGCTCGACCTTGATGCCGGTGTCCTTCTCGTACTGCTTGATGATCTCGTCGTAACCGAACTCGCCGAACGTGTCGATGACCAGCTTGGCGGGCTTCTCGCCGGCCGCCGGCGCGTCGTCGTCCTTGCCGCAGGCCGCGAGACCGCCGATGGCGGTGATCGCGGCCAGTGCGGCAGCCGCCATGCGGGTGCGCCGCGTGGTGAGGCTCATCGGAGACCCCTCTTTCGGTGGTGAGGCTGACTGGGTGTGGTGGGGGTGCCGTGCGCGCCCGTCGACACCGACCTAGCCGGTGGTCGACGACCGGAGCGGGGCGCGGGTGAGTCGTGCCACATTCGCGGGAGCGCTCCCATGAGAGTGCCGGCGGGTGTCAGGGGTGTCAATAGGCCCTTGGGAGCGTTCCCAGATCGTTACCGCGCGTGCGGAGGCACCGCCCGTCGGGCGTCAGGGGTCGACGTGCGGGCCGGCACCACCTGGGCGTCCGTCGCGTTGAAGCGGTTCAGCGGGTCCGGTGGCAGACGGCGGACAAGCTGAGCGGCCCGCCACGCGCCGCGGGAGCGCGGCTGGAGCGGGGCCGCCGCCGAAGCGGTTCAGCAGAAGCGTCGCAGCAGGGTGTCGGCCCGGCCCGCGTCGAAGGCGGCCGGGTCGAAGCGGTCACCCACCCAGTCCCGCGCCCGCGGGTGCCCGGGGTGAGCCGGGTCCGCCAGCACGGCCAGCAACGCCTGGTAGCCGGCCGGTCCGCCGACGTCCTCCGGCGGGCACGCCCGCTCGCCGTCCACGCAGGACGGGTAGCGCTCGTCCGGGTCGGCCGCGCAGGCGTCCTCCACCACCAGGTCGTGCTCCCACCAGTCGCCGAAGTCGTACGTGTAGTGGAAGCGACTGCCCTTGCCGACCACCGCGTCGAGCCGGACGTCCAACTCGTCGTGCAGGGCCAGCTCGCCGACGGGGTCGGGCTCGCCGTACTGGCGGCCCTCGATCTCGAACGAGTGCAGGTGGCAGTCCCGCCAGCCCATGCCGTGCTGCACCACCCGGTGCAGCCGGTCCAGCGTGTAGCCGCCCGGGACGAGCACCCGGCGCCAGATGGGCGGTCGGACCCCGGCCAGGGAAATCTTCAGCTGGAAGATCTGACGCGGCATGCTGTCCCGTCCTTCCTCGGCATAGGCTGCGGGCATGATCTGCCGAGCGTGCCGGGCCAGGCGGCACGACGACTGTCCGGGGCGCAACTGGTGCGACTGCCAGCACCGTACCCCCCCGGCCCACCCCTCCGGTCACCGGTCCGGCCGGCGAATGAGCGTCGGAAGCCCGATTTCGGCGCTCTGGCCGCAGGCGTCGACGCGACCGCTGGACGACGCCGCGCTCACCGCGCTCTACGGCCGGGCCGACCGCCCCCACCTGCGGGTGAACTTCGTGACCAGCGTCGACGGCGGCGTCTCCGTGGACGGCTACTCCGCCGGGCTCTCCGGCGAGCCGGACAAGCGCGTCTTCGGGCTGCTACGCATGCTCTGCGACGCCCTGCTCGTGGCCGCCGGCACGCTGCGGCACGAGGGCTACCGGGCGGTCCGCCTCAACGAGCGACGCCGGGCGTGGCGCCGCGAGCACGGCCTGTCCGAGTACCCGACGCTGGTCGTCGTCTCCGGCTCGCTCGACCTCGACCCGGCGCAGGCCGCGTTCGCCGACGCGCCGGTGCGGCCCGTGGTGCTCACCCGGGCCGACGCCACGGCGCCGCCCGGCCTGACCGAGGTCGCCGACCTGGTGCGCTGCGGCGACGACCGGGTCGACCTCGCGGCGGGCCTGGCCGAGCTGCGTCGTCGCGGCCACGGCCAGGTGCTCTGCGAGGGTGGCCCGCACCTGTTCGGCGCCCTCACCGCCGCCGACCTGGTGGACGAGGTCTGCCTCACCGTCGCCCCGCTGCTCGCCGGGGCGGGGCCGGGGCGGATCACCGCCGGCGAGGCCAGCGACGTGCGCCACCTGCCGCTGCGGCACGTGCTCGCCGCCGCCGACGGGATGCTCATGCTCCGCTACGCCCGCGACTGACCGTGGTCGGTCCGGCACCCTGCGGCTGACGGCCGTCGGCGGCGGCGTGGCGTCCGCCGCGTCGCGTGGCAACCTGTCGTACTCCTCGGGCAGGATGCAGGCGTGTGCCCCGACCGCGACGACCAGCCGACCGGAGTTGCCCGATGACTGACGACGGGTTCGACGGCCCGGGCGAGGTGGTCGGCCGGGTGCTGGGCACCGCCGACGCCACGCCCCTGCAGTTCTGGACCGCGGTCTCCCCGGGCAGCTACCTGCAGCTCGACGACGTCGTGGTGACCCGGCGGGAGCTGCCCGACCGCGAGCCGGTGACGATCGCCGGGGTGGTCACCCAGGTGCGCGCCCGGCACGAGGGCGCCCAGTTCGACTCCGACGTCTTCGCCATCGCCGACGGCACGCTGCCCGCCCAGGTGCAGGAGGCCGCCGAGATCACCACCACCCGCGTCGACCCGGAGCTCTACGTGCCGCCGTCGCCCGGTGCGGTGGTGCACCGCGCCGAGGGCGACGCCCGGGCCCGGGCGCTGCACTTCGACCGGATGGAGCGGCGCATCCCGATGGGCATGGGCCGCGACGGGGTGCCGGTCTACCTCAACGCCGACTTCCTCGACGGCAGCCGGGGCGCGCACGTGTCGATCTCCGGCATCTCCGGGGTCGCCACGAAGACGAGCTTCGCCACCTTCCTGCTCTACTCGGTCTTCCGCTCCGGCGTGCTGGGCGGCGACGCGGTCAACGCCAAGGCGCTCATCTTCAACGTCAAGGGCGAGGACCTGCTCTTCCTCGACCACCCCAACACCCGGCTGGACGACGCCACCCGCGCCGCGTACGCGAAGCTCGGCCTGGTCGCCGGGGCCTTCCCCGACGTGCGGGTCTACGCCCCGCCCAGGGTGGGCGACGCCTCCGGCACGCCCGACGTGAGCAGCCGGCTCACCGGCGTGGACAGCTTCTACTGGACGCTCAGCGAGTTCTGCGCCGACCGCCTGCTGCCCTACGTGTTCGCCGACGCCGACGACGAGCGCCAGCAGTACACGATGGTGGTGCACTCGGTCGCCGCCCACCTGGCCCGGCACGCCCAGCCCGCCGACGGCGGGGTGAGCATCGACGGGGTGCGGCTCGGCTCGTACGCCGACCTGGTCGACCACATCGTCGACCAGCTCAACGACGACGAGACCCGCTCCGACTGGGCCGGCAGCGCCGTCGGGCTGGGCACGGTCAACGCGTTCGCCCGCCGGCTGATCGGCAGCAAGAAGGACCTGTCCCGGCTGATCCGGGGCGACCTGGCCACCCGCCGCCCGCACTCGATCAACACCGCCGAGAGCGCCCAGGTCACCGTGGTCGACCTGCACAACCTCCCGGACCGCGCGCAGCGGTTCGTGGTCGGCGTGACGCTGAAGAGCGAGTTCGAGCGCAAGGAGAAGGCCGGCACCGCCAAGCCGCTGCTCTTCGTGGTGCTCGACGAGCTCAACAAGTACGCCCCCCGCGAGGGCTCCTCCCCCATCAAGGAGGTGCTGCTCGACATCGCCGAGCGGGGCCGCTCGCTCGGGGTGATCCTGGTCGGCGCCCAGCAGACGGCGAGCGAGGTGGAGCGGCGGATCGTCACCAACTCGGCGATCCGGGTGGTGGGCCGGCTCGACCCGGCCGAGGCGTCCCGCCCGGAATACGGCTTCCTGCCGCCCGCCCAGCGGCAGCGCGCGCTGCTGGCCAAGCCGGGCACGATGTTCGTCAACCAGCCCGACATCCCGGTGCCGCTCTGCCTGGAGTTCCCGTTCCCGGCCTGGGCCACCCGGGTCTCCGAGGCCGGCCGCGCCCCGTCCGAGACGCTCCGGTCGATCACCCAGTCCGTCGACCCGTTCGCGGTCGTCGGCTCCGGTGGCGGCACCTCCGACGACGACATCCCCTTCTAGGGAGGGGAGAAACCGGTGAGCGCGAGGAGTGAGCTTGCGAGCCCCGCAGTCGCGAACGAAAGGCTGGCACCGGTGAGCGCGAGGAGTGAGCTTGCGAGCCCCGCAGTCGCGAACGAAAGGCTGGCACCGTGAAGATCCTGCACACCTCCGACTGGCACGTCGGCAAGGTCCTCAAGGGGCAGTCGCGGGCCGAGGAGCACAAGCGGGTCCTGGCCGGCGTGATCGACGTCGCCCGCGCCGAGGCGCCCGACCTGGTCATCGTCGCCGGTGACCTCTACGACACCGCCGCACCGACGCCCGAGGCCACCCGGTTGGTCACCCGGGCCCTGACCGCGCTGCGCCGCACCGGCGCCGACGTCGTGGCCATCGGCGGCAACCACGACAACGGCCAGGCCCTCGACGCGCTGCGGCCCTGGGCCGAGGCCGCCGGGATCACCCTGCGCGGCGGGGTCCGGGACAACCCCGACGAGCACGTCGTCGACGGCACCACCGCCGGGGGCGAGCGCTGGCGGCTGGCCGCGCTGCCGTTCCTCTCCCAGCGCTACGCCATCCGCGCCGTGGAGATGTACGAGCTGACCGCCGCCGAGACCACCCAGACGTACGCCGACCACCTGGGCCGGGTGCTGGGCCGGCTGACCGAGAGCTTCACGGAACCGGACCGGGTGCACCTGGTCACCGCCCACCTGACCGTGGTCGGCGCGACCACCGGCGGCGGGGAGCGCGACGCGCACACCGTGCTGGGCTACGCGGTGCCCGCGACCGTGTTCCCCGGGACGGCGCACTACGTGGCGCTGGGCCACCTGCACCGCTCGCAGCGGGTGCAGGGCCCCTGCCCGATCCGCTACAGCGGCAGCCCGCTGGCGGTCGACTTCGGCGAGCAGGAGAACGTGCCGTCGGTGACCGTCGTCGAGGTCACCGCGACCACAGCGGCGCAGGTCCGCGAGGTGCCGGTGACCGCCGCCACCTCGCTGCGCACGGTCCGGGGCACCCTGGCCCAGCTCGCCGAGACGCAGGTGCCGGACGACGCCTGGCTGCGGGTGTACGTCCGGGAGCAGCCGCGCGCCGGGCTGCGCGAGGAGGTGCAGGAGCTGCTCCCCTCGGCCCTGGAGATCCGGATCGACCCGGAGCTGGTGCCCGCCCCTGGCAGCGGCGCCCGGGTGGCGCAGCGGGCGGGCCGCTCGCCCCGGCAGCTCTTCGCCGACTACCTCGACAGCCGGGGGCACACCGACGACGGGGTGCGGGAGCTCTTCGACGAGCTCTTCGAGGAAGTCGACCACTGATGCGGCCGATGCGGCTGGACATGGCGGGCTTCACCGTCTTCCGCGACGAGACCACGATCGACTTCACCGACGCCGACTTCTTCGCCCTGGTCGGGCCGACTGGCTCCGGCAAGTCGACGGTGCTGGACGCCATCTGCTTCGCCCTCTACGGCACGGTGCCCCGCTGGGGCGGGACCCGGGGCCTGGGCAACGCGCTGGCGCCGTCGGCCACCGAGGCGCGGGTCCGGCTGGTGTTCGAGTCCGCCGGCTCCCGCTACGTGGCGACCCGGGTGGTCCGCCGCGACGGCCGGGGCAACGTCAAGACGGCCAACGCCGGGTTGCAGCTGATGCCGGCCGGGTTCGACGTGACCAAGCTCGACACCGGGCTCAGCCCGGACGACCTCGGCGAGGTGGTGGCCGGCACCCCCGCCGAGATGGAGCACGCGGTGCTGGAGGCGGTCGGGCTGCCCTACGAGCAGTTCACCAGCTGCGTGGTGCTGCCGCAGGGACAGTTCGCGGACTTCCTGCACGCCAAGCCGGCCACCCGGCAGCAGATCCTGGTCAACCTGCTCGGCCTCGGGGTCTACGAGGACGTGCAGAAGAAGGCGACCGCGCGGGCCGCGCAGGCCGAGGCGAAGCTGGAGGCGGTCGACCAGGCGCTCGCCGGGCTCACCGACGTCGACGACGCCGCGCTGGAGGCGGCGACCGGGCAGGTCGACCGGATGCGGGAGCTGGCGGGGGCGGTGGCGTCCGCCGTACCGGAGCTGGCGGCGGCCCGGGCGACGGCGCGCGAGGCGGGCGCGGCCCTGGCCGCCCTCGACGCCGATCTGGCGGTGCTGGCCGCCGTGCGCGCGCCGGACGGGGTGGCCGAGGTGGCCCGGGCGGTCGCGTCGGCGCGGGCCGGCGCGGACGAGGCGGCGACGGCGGTGTCGCTGGCCGAGGAGCGGGAGGAGAAGCTCCGCGGCGAGCTGGCCGCCGCCGGCGACGAGAGCGCGCTGCGGCTGCTGCTGCGGGCGTACACCGACCGGGAGAAGCTGGCCGGCGAGGCGGAGGCGGTCCGCGCGGCGGTGACCGGGGCGCAGGCCGAGCACGGCGCGGCCGTGGCGGCGCTCACCGAGGCGCGGGCGGCGGCCGAACGGGCCGAGTCGGAGCTGGAGGCGGCCTTCCGCGCCCACGAGGAGGCGAAGGCGACCGACCAGGCGGTGGCGTTGCGCGCGCACCTGCGCGCCGGGGCGCCCTGCCCGGTCTGCGAGCAGACCGTCGCGACGGTGCCGGCGGTGCCGGCCGACTCGGCGGTGGCCGCCGCGACGGCGGCGGGACGGGCGGCGCGGGCCGCCAGCAAGGCCGCCCAGTCCGTGGTGCAGGAGCGCGACGGCGCGGCCCGGGAGCTGGAGCGGGTGCTGCTGCGCGCGCGGGCCCGGCAGGACCAGGTGCAGGCCCGCCTGGCCGAGCTGGACGACCAGCTGGCGGGGGCGGCCGAGCCGGCGGTGCTGCGCCGCGAGCTGGACGAGCACGCGCGGCTGCGCCGGGCGCTGGAGGAGTCGGCGGCGGCGGTGCGGGCCGGCCGGGACGCCGCCCGGCGGGCCCGGGCGGCGGTGGACGCCGCCGAGGAGCGGTTGCGGGCGACGTGGCGGGCGTTCGACGCGACCCGCGACGGGCTGGCCCGGTTCGGGCCGCCGACGGCGGACCGGGAGGACCTCGGCGCCGCCTGGGCCGCCCTCACCGGATGGGCCGGCGAGGAGGCGGAGCGTCGCCGGGCGGAGCGGGCCGGGCGGGCCGCGGCGGTGGCGCA